>WRLS01000113.1 GCA_009776345.1 Oscillospiraceae bacterium
CTTTGGCATTGTAATCCTCCTGCGGTTTTATCTTATACCAGTATATCCTTGCACTTAACACTGTCTGTGTAAAGGGTATCGGGGCAAATGTCTATACAATTATAAGGGTCGCGGATACGTGATATATCAAACGCCAATGTCCCATTCATAATCGTGCAAAGCTCTTTGAAAGCCCTTATATCGTGAATTTGCGTGAATACCCCCTGCTCTTCGGTGACCCAATTGCAATCATACATTTTTATCTCACCATTATCGTAGTACAGGCAGACATTGTAGCTGTCCGTCGGGACTGCTTGAAATAATTTCGGGCGGTACATACGCTCACTCCTAACTCAATGGTTTGATTTTGCGGAATTCTTTACTGTCCCACATTTGCAAAAGTTCATCTTTGTGAAGCTCATACCACGCTAAGACTAATCTTGCTTGCCTTGACGGCAGCATACCTTTGATGATTGCCCCTTCGGTTAAATCGAACTGCGCTTCGATACCATTGTACAGTGCGTGAAAATGAGGCGGGTTGTGTTCGTTAAAATACATTGTTATGCTAATTCCTTCAAACCGTGATATTTCCGGCATATCGGCAATCCCCTCCCCTTCCGTAAATTGCACCTTACAAATCAATGCAAGGTGCAAATATTTATATCGGCAAATAAACGGTAAAAAGTGCAAGCTCCCCTTCGCCGTCTGTGCCCACTTGTATCGAGGTAGGCGTGCGGTCCGGCTCGTCGACGAGCATATTGCAGATCTTATCCTCCACATTTTTGCGGATTACGCGCCGCAGGTCACGCGCGCCGCTCTTGTCGCCGAAGGCTTTGCCCGCGATCCACGAAAGCGCCTCTTTATTCCACGAAACGGCGATGCCTTTCTCACGGAGCGGTTCTTTTAACTCCGCGAGCATAAGCTCGGCAATTTTTTCGTAATCAGTTTTATCCAGTGCGCGGAAGGCCACCACTTCATCCACACGGCCGATAAATTCCGGGCGCAGGAAATCGCGCAGCGCTTTCATCGCGCGCTCCTTTTCCGCTTCATCGTCCTGCTTGCCAAAGCCGAGGCTCACACTTTTCAGGTTGCTGCCCGCGTTGGATGTCATGACGATTACCGTGTTCTCAAAGTTCACGTTCCTGCCCTGGGCATCGGTGATCTTGCCCTCGTCCAAAATTTGCAGCAGGATATTCATTACATCGGGATGCGCCTTTTCTATTTCATCAAACAGGATGACTGAATACGGCTTGCGGCGGACTTTTTCCGTAAGCTGACCGGCTTCATCATAACCGACATACCCGGGGGGCGAGCCGATGATCCTGGATACAGAATGTTTTTCCATAAACTCGCTCATATCCAGGCGGATAAGAGGGTCGGCGGCGTTGAAAAGCTCGGCGGAAAGCACCTTTACAAGCTCTGTTTTCCCCACGCCGGTCGGCCCTACAAAGATAAATGTAGCGGGCTTGCGCCTGCCGCTCACCTGTACACGCGAACGGCGGACAGCGGCGGCGACTAAATCTACAGCCTCATCCTGGCCGATGACTTTAGCTTTGAGCGCGGCACCGAGGTTTGCTACCTTCCGCAGCTCGGACTCGCGGATTTTGCTGGCGGGTATCCCTGTCCAAAGCTCCAACACACGCGCAAGGTCGTCAGACGTCACCTGTGCGTTCAGCGCGACAGGCTCCACCTCTTTAAGGCGTGCGGCGATACGCAGCTTCTGCGCCTTGATTTCAGCCACGCGCTGGTAGTCTGCTTCATGCGGGTGCTGTTCGGTGTATTCCTCTTCTTCGATATAACCCTTCAGCTCTTTATTGAGTATGTCGTATTCGGTGAGCGACTCGTTGCCCAATGTCGCGCATGAACAGGCCTCGTCCAAAAGGTCGATGGCTTTGTCCGGGAGGAAGCGGTCGGTGATGTAGCGCTCGCTCATTGTCACGCATGACCGCACGATCTCGCCCGGCACAGTTACCCTGTGATATTTCTCGTAGTAGCTTTTTACGCCCATGAGTACCGCCACGGAATCCTCGATTGACGGCTCCTCAACTTTAACGGGCTGGAAGCGGCGTTCAAGCGCGGCATCCTTTTCTATATACTTGCGGTATTCCGTAAAGGTCGTAGCGCCTATTACCTGGACCTCGCCGCGGCTCAGTGCGGGCTTTAGGATGTTTGCCGTGTTCATCGAGCCTTCGGAATCCCCCGCGCCGACAATGCTGTGTACCTCGTCAATGAACAGGATAATATTCCCCGCTTCCTTTATCTCGCCAAGCAGGCCCTTCATGCGGCTTTCAAACTGGCCGCGGAACTGTGTCCCCGCTACAAGCGCGGTAAGGTCCAGCAAAAACAGCTCCTTGTCGGCAAGGCGCGGCGGCACGTCCCCACCCGCCAGCTTTATGGCGATGCCCTCGGCGATGGCGGTTTTGCCAACGCCCGGTTCGCCGATAAGGCAGGGGTTGTTTTTCGTGCGGCGGTTGAGTATCTGGATAACGCGGTAGATTTCGTTTTCCCGCCCGACAATGCGGTCTATTTTGCCCGACTTTGCCTTTTCGGTAAGGTTCTCGCAAAAGTTATCCAGGAATTTACGTTTCCTGCGGTTGTCCTTTTTTCTTTCCCTGTGGTCGCCCTGACGGCTGCGCTCGCCGGGGTTCCCTGCCGGCTGCAGATGCTTTTCCTCATTTTTCGGTGACGAAGCCGCCCCGCCGAAAAGGTTTTGCAAAAACGGGAGCGGCTGTGCCCCGCCCATTTCGAAATCGCCGTCAAGCCCATCGCCGCCGCCCATCAGCTCGGTCATCTGGTCGCTCATGGACTCGATTTCCTCGTCGCTCATCCCAAGCCTGTCGATGACTTCCCTGACCTGCGGGATATTAAGCTCCCTGGCACATTTAAGGCAAAGGCCGCGGTCCTTCATCTCACCGTTTTCCAGGTGCGCCAAAAAAAGCACAGCTATATTTTTTTTGCATTTAGAGCAGCGCATATCCATAAAAACGCCTGTCCCTTTCGCGTAATATTGCGGTAGAATATATCCTTTATATTTTAACATATCAATTATAAATTATTTCCGTCGATTTGTAAAGGTATAATCTGTAGTTTGACGGCGTGTTTGGGATTGTGATATAATATTCATCAAGTATGCTGCAGTGTGCTTATACAAGCCATTATCTATAAAAGGAGATACATATGCCGGAGAAAAAGCAGACAAAGGGGCTTTTAAAGCTGCCTGTCCTGGCTATGCGGGGGATGGTGCTTTTCCCGCAGATGGTGCTTCATTTCGAGGTTGGCAGGGACAAATCTGTCTTTGCGCTCAACGAAGCGATGAACAACGGCCGCACTTTATTTTTGACGTCCCAAAAGGATGTGCGCGACGACGACCCCGGCCCTTCCGCGCTTTATGATGTAGGCGTCGTGGCGGAAATCAAGCAGATTATAAAAACATCCGGGCATCTCCGCGTTTTGGTGGAGGGGCAGTTCCGCGCGCGTATGCGCGAAGTGACCGGCGACGATTCTTTCATTGAGGCGATGATTGAGGATTACCCGACAAACACCCGCGTACCCTCCGCAAAAACTTTGGAGGCGCTGATACGCATGGTCAAGGGCTTGTTTGAGGAATACGCAATGATGGCGCCGCGCATGGCAAAGGAGCTGGTTTTTGCCGCGATGACAAGCGAGGACCCTGTTTTCCTCTCCGAATACATCGCCGCCAATATGCCCATCCATATGGAAAGCAAACAGATGGTGCTGGAGGAAAGCAGCATCTCCAAGCGCCTGCGCCTGCTGATAAAAATATTGGAAGATGAAAACGAGATACTGTCGATTGAGCACGATATCCATGAGCGTGTGCGCAGCCAGATCGACACCAACCAGCGGGATTACTATCTGCGTGAGCAGATCAAGGCGATTTCATCGGAGCTGGGCGAGGAATCGGAACAAAGCGAAGTCTATGAATATCACAATAAAATCGAAAAACTGCGCCTGGAGGGCGAAGTGCCGGAGAAGCTTCACAAGGAAGCCGACAGGCTGCTGAAACTGCCGCCAAGCTCCCATGAGGCGAGTGTCATCAAAACTTATTTAGACACCTGCCTGGAGCTGCCGTGGAGCAAATGCACGAAAGAACGCGCGGACATTGCCCCGGCAAAGCGCCAACTCGACAAAGACCACTACGGCATGGAAAAGGTAAAGGACCGCATCCTTGAAAGCATAGCCGTGCGCAAGCTCGCGCCGGATATAAAAGGGCAGATACTTTGCCTGGCGGGCCCCCCGGGCGTTGGCAAAACGTCAATCGCAAAATCCGTCGCAAAGGCAATGAACCGTAAATATGTGCGTATGTCCTTTGGCGGTATGCGCGATGAATCCGATATACGCGGGCACCGTAAAACTTATATCGGCTCAATGCCCGGGCGTATTATTACCGCGATGCGCCAAGCGGGTACCTGCAACCCGCTGATGCTGCTGGACGAGGTTGACAAGCTCGGGCGCGATTTCCGCGGCGACCCGTCCGCCGCCTTGCTTGAAGTCCTCGATTCCGAGCAAAACAACGCCTTCCGCGACCATTACATCGAGCTTCCGTATGACCTGTCACAGGTGCTGTTCATCGCCACCGCGAACGATTTAAGCGCTGTCCCCCGCCCGCTTCTCGACCGCATGGAGGTCATCACGCTCTCAAGCTATACCCGCGACGAAAAACTGAATATCGCAAAGAAGCATCTTGTACCCAAACAACTCAAAAGGCACGGGCTAAAACGCGGGGACCTTACTATTGCGCACGGTGCGCTGCTTTCGCTGATAGACCACTACACCCGTGAATCCGGCGTGCGCGGCCTGGAGCGCGAGATTGCCGCGCTTTGCCGTAAAGCGGCAAAAACGATCGCCGCCGGGGAAAGCGACAAAGTCACAATTACCGCCGCCAATATCACCGAATACCGCGGCGCGCATAAATACAAGCTTGACGAGCTTGAGGAAAACGATGAAACCGGCCTTGCGAACGGGCTTGCGTGGACAGCGGTCGGCGGTGAGATGATGGCTGTTTAAGTTGCAATTCTCAACGGCAGCGGCAAAACCGTACTCACCGGCAGCCTGGGCGATGTGATGAAGGAATCGGCCCACGCCGCGATCAGCTACATACGCGCCTGTGCGGATCAGTACGGCATTGACGGGGAATTCTACAAAAATAAGGATATCCACATCCATGTCCCCGACGGCGCCGTGCCAAAAGACGGGCCGTCGGCGGGCGTGACGATCTGCACAGCCGTTTTATCCGCGCTGTCGGGCATACCCGTGCGCCGCGATGTCGCGATGACAGGCGAAATCAGCCTGCGCGGGCGTGTACTGCCCATCGGCGGTTTAAAGGAAAAAGCAATGGCGGCGCATAGGGCGGGCATAAAAACCGTGCTGATCCCGCGCGGCAATGAAAAAGATTTAGAGGAAGTGGACAAAGCGGTGCTGGACAGCATCCGTTTTGTAACCGCCGCGAACATCAAAACCGTGCTGGACACGGCGCTTACAGAAAAACCCAAAGCCCTGCCGGTTAAAAAGCCGCCGGAAAAAATCCCGTCAACGGAGATCACATTCGAAAAGGATGAAACCGACAGGCCATTCACCGGTCTGCAACCGGAAGCTGTACGGATTAGTTAATTATGCTACCGAAAGGGATAACCGCATATGAACCGCCATAACGTGGTATTTGATACATCCTTTGGTGTACCGGAGCAGCTCCCGCCGCCGGAGTTTTTGGAGATTGCCTTTTCCGGCAAATCCAACGTGGGCAAAAGCTCGATGATCAACAAGCTTTTCAACCGCAGGCAGCTCGCGCGTGTAAGCTCAATGCCGGGAAAGACGGTCACGATCAACTTCTTCAAGCTCGATCACATCCGTTTTGCCGATCTGCCGGGCTACGGCTACGCAAAGGTCGCCAAAAAAGAAAAACAGCGCTGGTCTAAGCTCATGGAGGCGTATTTCCGCTCCGAGCGCGATTTGGGGCTGGTTTTCCAGCTATTGGACGCGCGGCACAAGCCAACGGAAAACGACCTTGTCATGATAAATTTTCTAATAGACAGTGAAATACCGTTTGTGATCGTGCTGACAAAAATAGACAAGCTAAGCAATACCGGGCGCACGGCGCGCTTGGAAGCGCTGAAAACAGAAGTCCCGGAGGGTGAAGATATCACAATGATCCCATTCAGCGCGGTGACCGGCGAAGGCGTTGAGGACGTTTGGGGGATTATCGAAGAAATCGCCGCACAGGAACAGTAGCATATGTCACAGAAAATTCACATGAAGGTCATGGTAAGCTCACAGATTGCCGTTATAATATGACTATATTACTACAATAACACAACAAGGGGAAAACTCAATGGCAATAAAGAAAAAGAAGAAAAAGCTTATCATAGCGGCATCGTCTGTATTGGTTTTGGGGATTATTACGGTTTTTGCGGTACGCGGCGCGGCGGTCGGCGGGGCGGGGCATCCTGTCGTGGCGGCAAACGCGCTTGTGCGCAAGGACCTGCGCAATACAGTCAACGTCACCGGCAATGTTGAAAGCACAGATAAAACAAAGGTCTACACGCGCCTTCAATATCCCGTGCTGGAGGTTTTTGCCGAAGTCGGCGACCTCGTAAAAGCCGGCGATATACTTTGCCAGCTTGACACAAAGGACCTGGTAAACGCTATCGCAAGTAATGAGGCTAGTTTACAAAACAGCCGCACAACGGCGAATACACAGCTTTCCGACGCGCAGAGGACCCTCTCGAACGCGCAAAACCCGCCGGA
>WRLS01000114.1 GCA_009776345.1 Oscillospiraceae bacterium
ATATCACCGACAAGGGTATCGAAATCAGCGATCCCGGTATCCGCCAGCCTGCCTAAATTTTGTATCTGCCGTACACCCGCGATAATATCCGCCATTGGCCGTATCATGTAGCCGGATAGAAAATGATACAGCCCCGCTATCCCGGTGAGCAGCAGAAATAGCGCAATAAGCCCCATAAAGATGAACAGGCGGCTGCCGGGGAATACGGCGGCTTTTGGAATAGCGGCCGCCACCGTAAGCGGCGTCCCTGCAATAGCCGCGACGGAAACCATGCCGTAACGCGGCGCAAGCCCGTCTGCACGTATCCCCTCCAGCGACCTGTTGTTGGACAGCACGACCTCGCCGCCGAGTATCAGCGCCATATCAATGCCGTCATGCTCAAGCATCCTGCGCGTTTTGTCAAGCCCCGTAAGGATTGCGATGCTGCCGATGCGCACGGGGGTCCTTCCCGATGTGTCAAAAACAGGGGCGCTGTGACAGAAAAAGAGCGTCCCGTCAAGCTCTATAATCGTGTAAAACGCCCCTGCGCCGCGAAAGTTTTGATATATTTCCGCACTGGATGCGTTGCTTAGCCCGCCCGAAAAGCGGAAGAAGTCGCCGCCTTCATTAAACGCGATGATACTGTCCGACGATGTGATCGGGAACGCCGCTTTTTGTATAATCTCGGACACGATTCCGGCTTTTTCATAATATGCCGCCACATCCCGCTCGGACAGAAAATCCTGCACATAGGAAGAGCTTGCGATAACAGAGGCAATGGTGCGCATTTGCGAAAACTCGGCGCTTATCCGCCCGATGAGGTCGCCGGAAGCGAGTGCCGCGTTTTCAGCCGCGCCCCGGCTGACCGCCCGGTAAGCTATGCTGTAACAGCCCGCCCATAAAAGGA
This sequence comes from Oscillospiraceae bacterium, assembly GCA_009776345.1. GTDB lineage: Bacteria > Bacillota > Clostridia > Oscillospirales > Ruminococcaceae > WRAV01. The sequence continues at coordinate 887 of WRLS01000114.1, forward strand.
TTATGACGCCTGTATACGCCGCCACCGTAACCATAAAGCGTCTGCGCAGCGGCAGTTTTTTCAAAGCCCGGTTAAAGCTTTCACGTACTCCCGGTTTCACCGATCAATCCCCTCCCTGAACTCCGTGGGGGTGCAGAAATGGTATTCCCTGAACACGCGGCAGAAATAGAAATAGTCCTTAAAACCGCAAAAGGCGGCAATTTCCTTTATATCTTTATTAGTGCTTTTTAAAAGCCTCGCGGCTTCCTCCATCCTCAGCTTGGTCAGGTAGCCAACAAAGGTGGTGCCGAGTTTGCCCGCAAAAAGCCGGCTGATATGCTTGGGGTGTATCTCCAGCGCCGCGCTTACCGATTCGAGGGTATGCTTTATCATCAGCTTATCGCTGAGATATTCGGCGATCATATTAAGCTGCGGCGAGGGGGTCTCCCAGGCGATATCCGACATCGGCCGCTTGCCTGCGATTTTCCCCGCTAACAGCCCCAGCAATCTGCGTAAATCATGGCAGGACACAGGCTTTTTCAGATAGTCAAAGCCATCCATGTGCATGAAACTGCGCAGCGCATTAAAATCCTCATACGCGCTGATAATCACAAATTCACACAGGCTGCCGCCTTCCTTCAAATCCCTTATAAGCTCAACACCGGAACAGCCCGGCATCCTCAAATCGGTAAACACGACGTCGGGCGCCAGCTTTTTTATTTCCTTTTTCGCGGCGGCAGGGCTGGTGGACGTCCCCACGATCTGATAACCGCACTGGGTTATAAGGGGGTTGCTTGTAAGCTCGCCTAAAACCAGCGGCTCATCGTCGATGAAGTATGCTCTGTACATGGTTCACCTCATTACATAGTGACACAAAACCGCCTATCTTTCTGGTGTCATTATATCACACGCCCGCGTGTAATTCCAATATTATTTATGCGGCACAAATCCCAAAATCCATTATTGACAACCGCGCCTCTTGCTGATATAATAAATATTGGCCGCGCCGGTTGGCGCAAAGCGCGGATGTGGTGGAACTGGCAGACACGCTATCTTGAGGGGGTAGTAAGCCACGCTTGTGCGGGTTCGAGTCCCGCCATCCGCACTTAACCATTCAAATCCGAACCTTTCAAGACAGGTGTTTCCTGTTGGCGAAGGGTTCGGGTTTGTGGTTTATCTAAGCGGAATATAGAGGCTTGATGTTTGTCTGTATTTCAGCTTTCTCAAATCCTTTCGTCTGTTAAGATCTAAAAACCATACAATATGTTGCGATTGCATAACATTACTGCTCACAACATATTGTACGGTTCCCCCCAAAAGTGTTTTACAGGCGATAGAAATTGTTAGGATTCACGCAGAATGGCGGAAGAAGAAGCGTGAAAAACGGGAACGAAACGAGGCTAAAGGGAGAAGACAAGGAAGTAGGGGAAATAAAAAAGCTCGCTTTTGGCGGGCTTTTTTGACAGGCTGAGCGAATACCGAAAGGTGTCCGCCCTTTTATTCAACTTGAAAAATAAAACGCTATTCGACAGATTTTATTACGCGCACAAATGGGCGGTATTCATTGGAAAGGCATTTAAGCCCCGCATACAGCGCACAGGCATCAATCACAATATCCAGCACAGTGCCCACAGCAAGGGTTTCGGCGAGGGCGATGCTCATAGGTACATGGATTGCCACGGTAATTAAATTTGCCATGACCAGAACCGCATGGACGGCAAAGAATACCATTATATTTTTAAGCCTTGATGTCCTCTTCTGCAACACGACAACAAGCCCGCAGGCGATCATCAATGATGAAACCACCATTACGGATACTGGCAGGTTAATGCTGCCGCTAAACAGTAAGTACACCATATTGACAAGCCTTACACCGGTTGTCAGAAGTATAAAGTAATACAGCACAGATCTAAGCAAGCAGAGTTCACTCCTTAAAATAGTAATTCACAGTAAGCGCGCTAAGATGAACACAGTATAGCATAAAACAAACCGCCCGCCAATGAGTTTTGCCGAATTGTAACCCTTTTGTGATGAGTAGGCGTCCGGCGCTACACCTTCCCCCGCTCCAGCACCTGCCGCAAATACTGGCCCGTATAGCTGCCTTTTGCTTTCGCGAGCTGCTCCGGTGTGCCTATTGCAACGACTTCCCCGCCCTCGTCCCCGCCTTCGGGGCCAAGGTCGATGACGTAGTCCGCGGTTTTTACGACATCTAAATTATGCTCGATTAAAATTACCGTGTTGCCGCCTTCTACGAGCTTTTGCAGAACGCCGATCAGCAGGCGTACATCCGCGCTGTGCAGCCCGGTGGTAGGTTCGTCGAGGATGTATACCGTGCGGCCTGTCGAGCGCTTGGAAAGCTCCGTGGCAAGCTTGACGCGCTGTGCCTCGCCCCCGGAAAGGGTAGTTGACGACTGCCCGATTTTTATATATCCCAAACCTACATCATACAATGTTTCGAGCCTTCGCCTTATTTTCGGGATGCTGCTGAAAAACGCAAGCCCCTCGTCCACGGTCATCTCAAGGATATCGTGGATTGTTTTATTTTTGTATTTGACCTCAAGGGTTTCGCGGTTATAGCGCCGCCCCTTGCAAATTTCGCATGGGACAAAAACGTCGGGCAGGAAATGCATCTCTATTTTGATGATGCCGTCGCCCTCGCAGGCTTCACAGCGCCCGCCCCTTACATTGAACGAAAAGCGCCCCGGCGAATACCCGCGCATCTTTGCCGCGTTTGTAGCGGCAAAAACATTCCTGATATCCGTGAACATCCCCGTGTAGGTCGCGGGGTTTGAGCGCGGCGTGCGCCCGATCGGCGATTGGTCGATGTCGATGACTTTATCAACTAAGTCAAGCCCGAGGACATTGTCATGGTCGCCGGCGAATGCCTTCGCGCGGTTGAGGTCATGGGCAAGCCGTTTGTATAAAATCCCGTTGACGAGGGATGATTTACCGGAGCCGGAAACGCCGGTCACCGCCGTCATAACGCCAAGCGGGAATTTTACATCGATATTTTTAAGGTTGTTCTCCCGCGCGCCTTTTACGGTGAGGAACGCGCCGCCGGTTTTGCGGCGTTTTTGCGGTATCGGGATAGCTTCCTCGCCGCTGAGGAACTTGCCCGTCAGCGACTGGCCGCACGCCATAATCTCACTAATCGTGCCGGAGCAGACGATCTCCCCGCCGTAAATCCCTGCCTTGGGCCCGATGTCCACGATAAAATCGGCGGCGCGCATTGTGTCCTCGTCATGCTCTACTATAATCAGCGTGTTGCCGAGGTCGCGCAGGTTTTTCAGCGCGGCGATAAGCTTATTATTGTCCCTTTGGTGAAGGCCTATGCTCGGCTCGTCCAGAATATACAGCACGCCCACCAAAGACGAGCCGATCTGCGTTGCCAGCCGTATGCGCTGGCTTTCCCCGCCTGAAAGCGAACCCGATGAGCGGAACAAAGTCAGGTACCCAAGCCCAACGCCTTTCAGGAAATTCAGGCGCTCGCGTATCTCCTTCAGTATCTCCCTGCCGATGAGCATATCGCGGTCCGAAAGCTTGATGCCCTCGACAAATTCTACAGCCCTGTCTATTGAAAGCTTGCAGAACTGCATAATATTCATCCCCGCCACGGTTACGGCCATTGATTCGCGCCTTAGCCGGTTGCCGCCGCATTCGGGGCAGTCCATTTCCGCCATATGCATTGCAAGCTCGTCGCGCATCCAGTCGCTTGAGGTTTCACGGAAGCGCCGCTCGATATTATTGACGATGCCTTCGTAGTGATGCGTGAAGCCCTGTGCGGAGCCGCTTTCCCTGCGCATTGTGATTTTTTCGCCTTTATTGCCGTACATTAGGATATCAATGATATCCTCGGGCAGCTCGCCTACCGGCACATCCAACGAAAAACCGTAGCGCTCCGACAGCGCTTCGTAATACATCTGCGCGATGCCGCCCTCGGCGTAGTACCAGCCCGATGCTTTGAATGCGCCTTCGCGTATGGAAAGCGTCTTGTCCCGCATGATCAGGTCGGGGTCAACCTTTAGGAATACGCCTAGCCCCGTGCATTTCGGGCAGGCGCCGAAAGGGTTGTTGAACGAGAACATCCGCGGCGCAAGCTCATCAATGCTGATGCCATGCTCCGGGCAGGCATAGTTTTGCGAAAACTTGATCTCATCCCCGTCTATTACATCAACTGTAATCAGCCCGCCGGATACGGACGCGGCAGTTTCCAGCGAATCGGCCAGGCGGGAGCGGATATCCTCGTTTATAACAAGCCTGTCCACCACGATTTCTATTGTGTGCTTTTTGTTTTTTTCAAGGCTTATTTCCTCGGAAAGGTCATAGATAATGCCGTTTACACGGACGCGCGCATAGCCTGCGCGCCGCGCCGCGTCAAACTCTTTTTGGTGCGTGCCCTTGCGGCCGCGTATGACCGGCGCGAGTATCTGCAGCCGTGTTTTCAGCGGGAGGTCAAGGACGCGGTCTACCATTTGGTCAATCGTCTGCTGTTCGATAACGCGCCCGCAGACAGGGCAGTGCGGGATACCGATACGCGCGTAGAGAAGGCGCAGGTAATCGTATATTTCCGTGACGGTTCCAACGGTGGAGCGCGGGTTTTTTGATGTAGTCTTCTGGTCGATAGAGATTGCCGGGGAAAGCCCCTCGATGCTGTCGACCTTGGGCTTTTGCATTTGGCCGAGGAATTGGCGGGCATAGCTGGACAGGCTTTCGACATAGCGCCGCTGCCCGTCGGCATAAATCGTGTCGAAGGCAAGCGAAGACTTCCCCGAACCGGAAAGCCCTGTCAGGACGATCATTTTATCGCGGGGCAGCTCAAGGTCCACGCCTTTCAGGTTATGCTCCCTTGCGCCTTTTATTATGATTTTATCCCTTGCCAATATCGCGCCCCCTATAATATCAGTACACGCATTATATCACATCCAGAACGTACATTCAATATTAAATAAGCCGCCGACCAAGAATTTCGTAATTTTCGGCATTGTGTATAAAAATAATTATTGCCGGAGAAATATTTCTCAAGCGGCACGGCGGCGTATTTTACGATAAAAATAAATTTTGCACTTGACAGCGGCGGAAATATATGATATTATTGCTGTACTTTAAAAAATGGTATAACGCGGGGTGGAGCAGTCCGGTAGCTCGTCGGGCTCATAACCCGAAGGTCGAGAGTTCAAATCTCTCCCCCGCAACTAAAAAAAGCGGCTGAACCGTCGGGGTTTAGCCGCTTTTTATTTTGTGGGATTGTTTCGTGTTTTAAATCCTGTTTCGGTACGTTCCCATTTGCTCACGCTCTGTAGGGAAACATCAAGTATTTATGCTTTGGTTTCTCCCTCATACACAGCAACACGGTCAGGTGATTTCCGGGCTTTGTCAACGGCGTTTCCTAAGATGCTGAGCGCCTTTTGATAGCTCAGTGCTTTTTCGGGTATTTGGCTGATTCCAACGTGCAGCGAAAGCGGAATGTCATGGTCCCCCGATTTTATTGATGTGCCGTTATAAGCCGTTATTTTTCTTGCTAAGGCTTCGGCGTCTGATGCGGATTTATATGTTGTTATCACGGCAAACTCATCGCCGCCTGTGCGGAACAACAGCATATTTTCCGATAATTCACGTTCGATTCGTGCAAATGCTTCCGCAATTACAATATCTCCGGCGGCATATCCATAATCGTTGTTCACTTTCATAAAATTTACAATATCCGCACCGAGCGCATATGTGCCGCCGAATTTCTTTATTTCATCGTATAATTCGCTGACATCCAATGGCTTTCTTTTTGACATAGCGATACCTCCATAATCATTTTCAATTTTGAATTTTGGCTGCAGTTCGGAGAACCGTCTTGTTTTGCGGAACTCACTTGGGG
>WRLS01000115.1 GCA_009776345.1 Oscillospiraceae bacterium
TGTGAAAAACATATCCGAGCATCCGCTTAATGTTGAGCCGTCCGAGCTTACCGAGCGGTTCAAGCGCGGCGACAGCGCAAGGAGCGACGAGGGCAGCGGGCTTGGGCTGTCAATCGCACAGAGCTTTGTACAGGCGCAGGGCGGCAGGTTCGCGCTTTCGATTGACGGGGATTTGTTTAAAGCGAGCGTCTATCTGCCGAAATAAAAGCATTATAATCTAATTGTGGTTTGGGATATAGCAATTCCGGTTGTCTTTTGCCGGAATTGCTATACCTGCCATGTTTGGCGGTTGCCGCATTAGCGGCGAGCCAAACGGCATTTTAAATAAGTTTTATAGCAGTTACGCTTTACGAATGTAAAGTGGAACTGCTATAAATCATTTTACCCCAAACCACTTTTTTATAATTAAATCGTCAGTATCCGGCTTTGGCGCGGCGATGCCGATGAACCCGCCGTTATTGTCAAATACGCGGTAATCGGCCGGCGGCGTGCCGCTTATGCCCAGCCTGCGCAAAGAAAGCCTCACGCCGTCTGTGAATAGCTTTGTTTGCCGCGCGTTCAGTTTCAGTTTAGGGTACGCGGAAAACACGGCTTCCACCGGGAGCAGGCGCGGCTCCAATGCCCCGCCGTTCTTGAAACCCTGCGCCTGTTCGAGGGTTATGCAGTCCGCAAGGGCAAAGCCGCAGGCCGCCGTTCGCCTGAGTGCCGACAGTGCCGCGCCGCATCCGAGCATTCTGCCGATATCATGGCAAAGGGTGCGGATATATGCCCCCTTTGAGCAGTGTACGGCGATAGTGCAAATATTTTTGTCCGCGTCCCAGCCCAAAATTGCAATAGAGTGGAAAATTACGGCGCGCGGCTCCCGCTCGACCTCTATGCCCTGCCTTGCCAGGTCGTAGAGCCTTTGGCCGCCTACTTGCACGGCTGAATACATCGGCGGCACCTGCTTCCCCTCGCCGATGAATTTTCGGATTACTTCCTCTATTTGAGCTATCTCACAATTTACGCCCCCGCGCGACAGTACGTTCCCGGTGGTATCCTGAGTGTCGGTCGTAACCCCAAGCTCAAACTCGGCGGTGTAATGCTTGTCCTGAACCGGCAGGATATCGCACGCCTTTGTCGCCCTTCCTACAAAAAGCGGCAAAACGCCTGTAGCCATAGGGTCGAGCGTGCCGCCATGCCCGATTTTCCGTGTGCCTAAAATCCCGCGGCACTTCGCCACTACATCGTGGGAAGTAAACCCCTGCGGCTTGTCGATGCATAAAATCCCGTTCATATTAAAACTGCTTTCCGCACTTCCGCCATCAGCAGTTCCTTTATACGCGAGGGACCGCCCTGCATTGTACAGCCCGCCGCGTTTTTATGGCCGCCGCCGCCGAATGCCGCGCAGATGCCCGCCGCGTCCAAGGGGTCCTCCGTGCGCATGGATACGCGGAATTCACCGTCCTCTTTTTCGCGTATCGTAACCCCTGCAAGCACGCCCCGCACCATTCGCGGGATTGCGGAAACGCCGTCCAGCTCGTCCTCGGTGACGCCGTAATCCTTGTAAATAGACAGGGGCAGGAAAATCTGCGCGTAGCGCCCATCTAAATCATATTCCAGCGAACCCAAAAGAAAAGCCTCGGCGGCAATCTGCGCGCGGGATTTTGTAGCGTACATCAGCTTGTTTATACGGTAAGTATCCGCGCCCCAACGCATCATTTGGGCGGCGGCGCAAAGGGCTTCCGGTGTTGTGTTCGCGTGGCGGAAGCAGGCGGTGTCTGTGCTTATCCCGGTGTATGCCGCGTCGGCGGCCGGTTTATCGCCAGTTATTCCAAGCAGCCCAACTACGCGGAAAACAATTTGCGCCGCCGCCGCCGCTTCAATGTCAAGCAAGGTGTACTTCGCGAAAAAAGTGTTTGATTTGTGATGGTCGATGCAAAGCCCGATTTCCCCGCCATAGGGTTTATGTATGCCTTCAAGCAGCTTTTCGTCAGCTACATCGACAGCAACAAGAAATTCCGGCGTGAAACTTTTCGGCTCATAAGGCGCGAAGATATCGGCTAATTTCCCGCACAGGAGCGGGTCGGCACATTCTATCCTCGCGGTTTTTCCCAGCAGCTCCAGCGCCCTCAGAAGCGCAAAAGCGGAGCCGACAGTGTCGCCGTCCGGCTTCGCATGGCAGAAGATTACTATTTTATCGTGCTTTTCTAAAAGCCCTGCGGCGGTTTTGTCGTCAATTAGCATTTTTTCTCCAGACCTTTTACTAAGATTAAACAGCCTTCGGCCGTTGATATCCTGCCGCCTGTTCCATAACCTCAATACGCGGCGGGGAGGATGAAGCTAACCCGCGAACGGGAAGCACAGCGGTAATCTTTGTGCCGATATTTTCCCGGCTGATAATATCCAGATGCCCGCCATGCCGGTCTATGATATATTTCGCGATGGCAAGCCCCAAACCGGTGCCGCCTGTTTTGCGCGCGCGGGACGCGTCGGCGCGGAAGAACCGCTCGAAAACCTGGGACAAATCGCCTTCGGCGACGCCGATGCCCGTGTCGCTTACGGAAAGATAGACCTGCCCATCGTCTTTTTTTGCGGAAATACTGATCCTGCCGCCCTGCGGCGTATATTTTATCGCGTTGTCAGCAAAGATTCGGACAGCCTGTTTTAGAAGGCGGCTGTCGCCGTAGACCCGCAGGTTTTCATCAATTTTACCGATGATCTTGTGGCTTTCATCGATCATGGCGGTTTCCTTCACGATTTCTTCTGCAAGGGCGGAAATGTCTACCTCGCCCATTTCCAGCGCAAGGGAGTTGTTGTCGGAGCGGGCCAAGAACAGAAGCTGTTCAACCAGCCCCTCCATGCCGTGGGCTTCGGTTTTTATAGCGTCGATGGATTCCTGCAGGGCCTTTTCATCGCGCTTGCCCCACCTGTCCAAAAGATTGGCGTATCCCTGTATTACAGAAATAGGCGTGCGGAGTTCATGGGACGCGTCCGAAACAAAGCGCAGCTGTGCCTGATACGCGGCGTCAAGCCGGTCGAGCATTGCGTTTATCGCGGACGCAAGGCCTTTCAGCTCCTCGCGTTCGTCGTCGATGGAAATGCGGCGGTCGAGATGCTCCTCTGTTATGGCGTTGAGCGTGTCGATCGCGCCGTCCAGCTTGAGTTCCTGACGGACCGGCGTAGGCGACGCGTTGTTGATGATCCGCGCGGTGGCGGCAAGCTCGCTGATAGGGCGCAGGATATTGCGGGTGGTGCGGCGTATCCCAATACTGCCGAACAGGATCATGAAAAACTGGATCGCCATAAGCACGCCCATCCCCGCCAGCACAACAGCCGCCATCGGGAGCATATCGAAGGCAAGGAAGGTATAGCGCGCCGTATCATTTGCAGGCAAAATGACGACATACTTAAAATGCGTCGGCAGGTCGATTTCCAGCCGCCCGAAGGCGCCGCCGGGGAAACCCAGCGCACTGCCTATATGAGTTGGGTAAGATATGCTGTGCGGCAGATTGTCGGAGGTATACAGCCGGAAGCCCATGAGCTGCTCGAGTATCGCGGCGGCCTCATCACCGGGGAAAACAGCGGGGTTATCTAAAATGGGCGGCGGATATGCGGGGGCGCCGTTTCCGAAACGGAAGCGGATCATGTCCGCCAGGGTCATTCCCCGCACAGCGTCAACATCAATATCCCCCCAAGCGTCATAGGGGCTGTTTTGGGATGTGCGCGGGGCCTCCCCCGCCATGCCAAGCAGGGAAACCGCTTTCCCCGCTTGATAGTTTACATAGCAAATCATAATTACAAACGCGATGAGCAGCACCGTGATATTGACTTTAACGCAGAACACAATGCTCCGCCATACCTGCGATGCCGTAAGCTTTCGCAGGATAGAACTGCTTTTTCGTTTTACCCCTGAATATGGATTCATGCGTTAGTCCTCATTTTTCAGTGTATAACCGACACCGCGCACGGTGTAGATATATTTCACGCCGAAAGCATCGTCGATTTTACTGCGCAGGAAGCGTATGTACACATCCACGGCATTGGTTTCGCCCTGGTAGTCGTAGCCCCAGACCTGCTCAAGCAGGCGGTCGCGGGTAAGGACGATGCCCTGGTTTTCCATGAGCATGGCAAGAAGGTCAAACTCGCGCTTTGTAAGCTCCAACTGCGTATCGTCCATGAAAACAGTATGCCTTGCGCTGTCGAGCAAAAGCCGCCCCGCGCGCAGTACATCCCCGCCCGGTGCCGCCGTGCTTTGCTTTTTGCGCAGGGATGCGCGGATACGGGCGAGAAGCTCCTCAATCGCGAAGGGCTTTGTGATGTAGTCGTCCGCGCCGCCGTCCAAGCCCGTCACCTTATCCATCACGGTATCACGCGCGGTCAGCAAAATTACGGGGATGTCGCTTTGCTTCCTCAACCGGCGCAGGACCTCCACGCCGCTGAGTTCCGGCAGCATGATATCCAGCAGCACAAGGTCGAACCCGCCGTCCAAAGCCATACTAAGCCCGGTGCGGCCGTCCGGGGCCTTGCCGGCCTCGTATCCCTCGTGCTGCAGCTCCATTTCGATAAACCGCGCAAGCTTTTCCTCATCCTCGACGATCAAGATTTTACCGTTCATAAGCTAACCCCTATTCACCCATACGCCCCTGAAATTCGCTTTTCAGCCGCCTAGTCACTTCGGCGATTTCCTCCATTACGGCATTCACACCGGACGTTACCTCGTCCGCGGCGTCCGCCGCTTCGCTGATTTCCCTTTTAACCTCGTAAATTTCCCGCTTTACTTCGCCCATAACTTCTTTTTCGGTCTTTTTCGCCTTCCCTGCGGGGCTTGCGATGGAGTAGCTGCAATTGAAAAACAGCCCCGTGATAAACGCGATAATGGCGAACCAGAACGCGAAGGCAAGCAGCAAAATGAACGCAAGCACGGGGATGGAGATTATAACCTCACCGCCGCGTTTAACCACGAAGCTGTAATCACAGCTCATCTGCAAAGCCGCGCCCAGCCATCTTAAAAAGCGGCCGAAATGATACGAGAAGCTTTCGCCTTGCGGCTCCTTGCTTTTACGGCTGCCGCTGTTTTGCGGCTGTGCGTGTTCCTTGGAGCTGTAGCTTCCGCCGCCAGACGGCGGCGCCACCTTGCCCTGCTTTTCCAGATAGATCACAGCGTCCAAAAGGTCCCCGCCGCAGGCGTCCAGGGCCTCCCTGGCGTCGTCGTAAGTTACATTGGCGCGGCTGCGAAGCTGCTCTACAAGATCAATATCCATAATGCCACCCATACCTTTCAAAAGTAAATATGGCTATATTATAGCTGACGGATATTGAAACGCAATGTTATCCGCATTAAAATAAGATTAACGATCCTGTAAAATATTAAGATTTCTTTTCACCTGCGCGCGGGGTTTTTCGCCTTCGGGCAAAAGGCGCGCCATAAGCGCAAGGCGGTAGTCGTTCGGGTAGCTGATCGCGCCGCTGTCGGGCAAAGAATAAACGCAGGTGGAAAGCGTGAGGAACTTATCATCACTGCTGTAGCTGTAGCCGAAATCCAAAATAGATTTGCGCATTGCTTCTTCGACAACGCCTGCGAACAGGGCCTCGTCATTGCCGGGCGTGTTGTAGGGCATATCTATGTGCGTGTAAAATATCGCGATGACTTCCCAGGCAAGCTCATCCCTAAGCGTGGAGAAATAGATGACCGGGTTTTCCCTTGCGAAATCCTCCTCGAAATAAAATCGGATGGGTCCGAACTTCGCGTCGTTTTTGCTGTCGCTCATTGAATGGCCGTAGATCACGGTGTTTCTGCCAAGCCCCTCCGCCGAGCCGTTGCCGAAGCCCGCCAGCCCGTCGGCATAATATACCCCGCCGAACGAATACCGCCTGTCCGCACCGCGCCGCAGGTAATAGCTGTTATCGCCGTACCGCCGAAAAACCGCGTCGTCAATTGCCGTGCCGGGGACACGCAGCCAGCCCACGGCGTCGTTATTGTTTTCCCACGCCTGTTCCGCAAGCGTTACAAGCTCCGATACTGTGCCGCCGGGAGTTGCCGCGCCGCTTCTGTTTGGGTCGGGCGTTGCCGCCTGCACGGCGGGCTCGGGGACATGGCGGGGGGCGGTATACGGCTTTTCCGCCATACAACCGGCTAAAATTATACAAACCGCCGCAAGGGTAAACGCAAGCTTTTTCATAGGGACGCACCTTTCCTAAAGCATAAATATAGCTTACCAAATAAAGGCGCGTTCATGCGGCGCGGCTGCGCCAGGTTTTAGGATTTAGGTTTGAGGTTTTAGGAAGGGAAGGAGCAATAAGTTTACTACCGATTAAAAAGCCGCGTATCTTCAAAGGCAAGTAGGCATAAAACCAAAAGTAAGGAGCGGCGCCCGGAAGCGACCGCGCACGTAATAACAGCGGAAAAAGTCTTTGATTTCTTTTATTCCTAATACCTTTTTTCGCGTTCCAGCCCTGGAGCTCGGCTCGGCTGAGCGATTGGGCGGATTATAGGGCATAACATATGACGTGCGCGATGGAAGGCACAAGGCTATGCGATTTGTCGAAATGGGGGTCCGGGGTCTCCCCGGCGCGTTTTGGTTACTTTGCCGCGTTGCAAAGTAACAGCCCCCGCGGCTTGAGCGGTGAAAAATAACCGAAGATGAAATCGCGT
>WRLS01000116.1 GCA_009776345.1 Oscillospiraceae bacterium
TCCCCCTGTCACTTCGTGACATCCCCCTCGGTGAGGGGGACTTTGCCTCCATCTCTGAGGGAGGTGGCGCGGAGCGCCGGAGGGAGTGACGGGCGGGATGACCCCGCCCCCACAAACCCTACTCCTGCGCAAGCGCACTTGCAATAAGTTTCCCTACAATCTGCGGGTCGGCTTTGCCGCCCAGCGCCTTCATTGTCTGCCCGATCAAAAACCCCATGACCTTTTGGCTTCCGGCTTTGTACTGCTCCACGGATTTTGCGTTTTGCTTTAAAACCTCCCGCACTGCCGCCTCGATCAAACCGGTGTCGCTTACCATGCCCAGCTTGTTTTCGCGCACGTATTCCTGCGGGTCGATATTATCCTCCAGCACTTTTACAAGCAGTTTTTTGCCAACATTGCGGTTTATGGTTTTTTCATCCACCAAACGCATCAGCGCGGCGAATTTGCCGCAGTCTATTTTTATATCGTCCGCGCCCTTGTTGTCGCCCTTCGCGATGCTCAGCAGCTCCACGATTATCCAGTTTGCTACTTCTTTTGGCTTTGCGAAAAGCTTCATCGTTTCGTCGAATATTTGGGAGAGGTTTTTGCTTCCCGTGATAATACCGCTGTCGTACTGCGAAAGCCCCAGCTCCCCTGTCATTCGCCGAAGCTTATCCTCGGCGGTTTCGGGCAAAGTACCGCGCACGGCGGCAATCCACTCTTCGCTGATTATAACCGGCATAATCTCCGGGTTTGGAAAATAGCGGTAATCCGTGGCATTCTCTTTGCCGCGCATGGAAAAGGTTTCGCCCAAATTATCGTCCCAGCGGCGGGTTTCCTGGATAAGCTCCTCACAGCCGGTTTCCAGCGCTTCGATATGCCGCCTGCTTTCGTATTCAATGGCGGCGGCAATGGCTTTAAGCGAGTTCATATTTTTTATCTCGGCCCGCACGCCCAGCGTATCTGTGCCCATTTCGCGCACTGATATATTTACGTCACAGCGCATGGAGCCTTCCTGCATCTTGCAGTCCGAAACGCCCGCAAAGCTAAGCAGGGAGCGCAGCTTTTCCAGATACGCCACAACTTCCCCCGCCGTGCGGAAATCCGGGTTGCTTACAATTTCCGCCAGCGGTACTGCCGCGCGGTTGTAATCCGCCAGTGTTGCCGCCGCGCGGCTGTCGTGTACCAGCTTGCCCGCGTCCTCCTCGATGTGTATCTGCTTCAGCGTGATTGTCTTTTTGCCCTCGGGGGTTTCTATTTCCACTTTGCCGTTTCGGCATATCGGGGCGAAAAACTGCGTGACCTGATACCCCGACGGCAGGTCCGGGTAAAAATAATTCTTCTTTTCAAAAGACATAATTTTTGCGATTTCGCTGTTGGTTACAATCGCGGCGGCGATCCCAAGCTCCACCGCGCGCTTGTTTGTTATGGGCGGGAAGCCCGGCATACCGGCACAGGCGGGGCATACATTCTCGTTCGCTTCCGCGCCGAACTGCGCGGGGCAGGAGCAAAACAGCTTTGTGCGCGTGTCAAGCTCTACATGGACCTCCAGGCCCATCACGACTTCATATTGCGTCATTGCGCACCCTCCCACGCGGCAAACAGCGCGTTTTCGTTTTTCACATCCGCCACCAATTCAGTATCGCCAAAGGTTATGGACGGCAGCCCCGCCAAAACCGCAAGAGGGCTTCCGACAGGCACGGCAAGCACATCATATTTATCAAAGCTCAAGGACTGTTTTATCAGGCGGCGCAGCTTCATGGCTTTTTCGTAGTATCTTTCGTAATTGCCCTGTGAAAGCACCAGACAGCCCATAATTACCGCGAATTTTTCCTCCGTGCTGAAAGCCTCCGTGCGGGTTTTTGTATAAAGCTCGCTTAGTGTGCCGCAGTTTTCGGCGCGGAAGCCGTATTTAATGCCGTCATATCGGCTTAGATTGCCGCTGATTTCCGCGTAGGCGAGTATTTGCAAGACTGCATCATACACATCGGAATACGGCGTTTTTTCTCTTGAAATCACGGGCTTGCCCGTATTTTTGTACGAGTAGCTTTTTTCCGGGAACATTGCGCCGTCGTTTTCGTCATGCCCCGCGACCTGTTCAAGCAGTGCAAAGCCCTCGCGCGGGTTTTTGCACACAACGCCGATTTGATCCATCGAACACACCGACGGGATCAGCCCATAGCGCGAAACCGTGCCGTATGTCGGGCGGATATAGCACAGCCCCTGTTTTGCCGCCTGAATACGCACATGGCCGAACACATCGCTGCATAAAACCGGGGCGTCCTCCGGCAATTTGCCGGTCGGCAGCTTTCCGGGCGGCTGCAGCCCGAACGCGCCGAGCTTTATGCTTTCGGCAGGCACAGTTAGACGCACTGCAACCGCAGCGTCAATGGGCGCGGTGAAATTCTCAAGCATTTTGGAACCGGCGGAGGCTGTTTTGCCTTTTTGCATGATTGCATCGTCTAAATAAATCATGGGGCATCCTTTCTAATCCAGCGTCCTGGGTACGCGGAAATAACCGTCCTGCTGTTCGGGCGCGTGTGCAAGAAGCTCGTCGCGTGTGATAGCTTTGCGCGGGGTATCCTCACGCAGGATATTGCGGGTATCAAGCACGCTGACAACCGGCTGTGCGCCGCCTGTATCGATTTCATCAAGCGCGGAGAAGCTTTGCAGCAGGGCGTCCGCGCGGCTTTTCAGCTCACGGCGCTGATCCTCCGGTAAATCCAGCTTCGCCATATTTTCGTAAAGTTTTATGTCCATTTAAGGTACAATCCTTTCTAATCCCTAATCCTAATATGAACCTCTCTCAGCTGCTGTTCTGTCACGCTGCCGGGTGCGCCGAGCAGCAGGTCCTGCGCGTTGCCGGTCATGGGGAACGCCACAACCTCGCGGAGGTTTTCCTGCCCCGCCAGCAGCATGACAATCCTGTCCAGCCCGGGCGCCATGCCTGCGTGGGGCGGCGCGCCGTAGTGGAACGCGTTGAAGAGCGCGGAGAATTTGCTTTCTATATCCTCTTTTGTGTATCCTGCGATCTCAAAGGCTTTCAGCATGACATCCGGGCGGTGGTTGCGCACCGCGCCCGAGGAAAGCTCCACGCCGTTGCACACAATATCATACTGGAACGCTTTTATCTCAAGCGGGTCGAGGTTTTCCAGCGGGTGCATTTCTCCCTGCGGCATGGAAAACGGGTTATGCGTGAATTCCAGCTTGCCGGTTTCCTCATTTATGCCGTACATGGGGAAATCGGTGATATAGCAAAATTCAAACGCGTCTTCGTTTACTAGCCCGAGGCGCGCGCCCAGCTCAGTGCGTATCTGCCCCGCCATGCTGTCTATCATTTTCGGGGCATCGCTGATGAAAAACAGCGCATTGCCTTCTTTTAGGCTAAGCGTGCCGATAAGCTCCCGGCGCTTTTCCTCCGAGAGGAATTTCGCGATAGGGCCTTTTATTTCCGCGTTGCTGCCCATAATTATATAACCAAGGCCCTTCATGCCGATATCGGTTGCGAACTGCACCATCTTGTCAAAAAACGACCTCGGCAGGCCCGAGCAGCCGGGGGCTGCGATCCCGCGCACAGGCTTATTTTTAAACGGGGCGAAATCCACATCAGCGAAAAAGCCCGTCAAGTCACGGATTCGCAGCTGGTTGCGCAGGTCGGGCTTGTCTGTACCGAACTCCAGCATACTCTGCGCGAACGGTATGCGCGCAAAAGGCGGGGGGCTTACTTTTTTGTCGGAAAAGCGCGTGAAGGTTTCATACATCACTTCCTCCGCTACGGTAAACACATCCTCCTGCGTAGCAAAGGACATCTCGAAATCAAGCTGGTAAAATTCGCCCGGGGAGCGCTCGGCGCGCGCGTCCTCGTCGCGGAAGCACGGCGCGATCTGGAAATATCTGTCAAAGCCCGAAACCATAAGAAGCTGCTTGAAAACTTGCGGCGCTTGGGGCAGCGCGTAAAACATCCCGTGGTGCTTCCTGCTCGGGACGATATAATCGCGCGCGCCTTCCGGCGATGATGAAGTAAGGATCGGCGTTTGAATTTCGGTAAAGCCAAGGCTTTCCATTTTACTGCGCAAAAAGCTTGTGACTTTTGAGCGCAGGACGATGTTTTCGTGGACTGCAGGGTTGCGGAGATCCAAGAAGCGGTATTTGAGCCGCAGCTCCTCGCGCGTCTGCACCGACTGCCCGACGTCAAACGGCAGCTGGTGGTTTGAGCGCCCGAGGACAGTCAGGCTATCGGCTTTAAGCTCCACGTCCCCGGTCGCGAGCGCGGGGTTTACAGCGCCGCCCTCGCGTTCGCGCAAAAGCCCCCGGGCGCTGATAACATATTCGCGCGCCAGGCCTTTCGCAAGCTCTTCGTCGTTTACCACAACCTGCGTTATCCCATAATGGTCGCGCAAATCAATAAACGCAACGCCGCCGTGGTCACGGATTGTATCCACCCATCCCGCCAGCATAATTTCCTGCCCGGCGTGTTCTTTACGCAGCTCCCCGCAGTTGTGTGTCCTGTATTTTCCCATAAGGCAAAACCTCCGTAAATATATATGTCCCCCAAAAACAACTCTGTTTTTGAGGGACGGGATTGCTCCCGCGGTGCCACCCACATTGACGCAGTCCGCGCCCGCTTAATTTATTTAATTGGGGGAAAGAAAGCGTGTTGCCCGCCATGCTACTCACGCAATCGGCGCTTCCAGCCGCGTCGCCGAATCTCTATTGCGCTTTCCGAAAAGACGGGGTCGCTTCCAACTGCGGACAGTATAACATAAATCGGCGGGGTTGTCAAATGTAATAAATCATGGTACTATTAACAAAAAACAGGAGGGCAAAAAATGGATTTTATCGTAGAAACATCAGCGCGGCACGTACACCTTTCCCAGGCTGATTTAGAAACGCTTTTCGGCGCGGGGCACAAGCTCAGCTATATCAGGGAGCTTTCACAGCCCGGGCAGTATGCCTGTGAAGAGCGCGTGGAAATCGCCGGCCCGAAAAAATCAATCAAGAATGTGATTGTGCTGGGCCCCGTGCGCCCTGCCTCACAGGTGGAAATTTCACTGACAGACGCGCGCTCTGTCGGCATTGCCGCGCTCATCCGCGAATCCGGCGACCTTGCCGGCACAGAAGGCTGCAAGCTTATCGGCCCTGCGGGCGAAGTAATTCTGGCGCAAGGCGTAATCGCCGCCAAGCGGCATATCCACACAACCCCGGAGGATGCCGCGAAGCTCGGCGTGGCAGACAAAGAAACCGTCCATGTGAAAATCGGCACGGACGGGCGCTCTTTATTATTCGGTGATGTAGTCGTGCGGGTAAGCAGCAGTTTTTCCACTGCGATGCATATCGACACCGATGAATCCAACGCGGCAGGCGCAAACCCCGCAACCCGCGGCGAGATCATAAAATTCTAATAGAATCGCTGTATGGTGGGTATAAAACCCCGCGTTCCGTGACAATCGCGGTTATCAGCTCATGGCAGGTCACATCAAAGGCGGAGTTATATATCTTTACGCCTTCGGGCGCCATACGGTTTTTGTACCACATATCGGTAACTTCTTCGCCGGGGCGCTCCTCAATGGTGATAGCGTCCCCGTTCGGCGTAGCCTTGTCAATTGTAGATACGGGCGCGCACACGTAAAATGGTATGCCGTAATGCTTTGCGAGAACCGCGACACCGGATGTGCCGATTTTATTGCAGGCATCGCCGTTTGCGGCAACCCTGTCACAGCCCGTGAACACTGCCTGTACCCTGCCGCTTTTCATAATCTGTGAAACCATGTTGTCGCAGATTAAAGTTGTATCTATCCCTTTTTCGCAAAGCTCAAACGCGGTAAGGCGCGCCCCTTGTAAAAGCGGGCGCGTTTCGCACGTATATATTTTAAAATTATATCCCCGCTCATGCCCCAGATATATCGGCGCGAGGGCTGTGCCGTATTTAACGGCGGCAAAACGGCCCGCGTTGCAGTAGGTGAGTATGCCCTGTCCGTCTTTTATCAGGCCCAGCCCATGCTCCCCGATTGATTTGCAAACGCTGATATCCTCTTCTATTATTGCCGCGGCCTCGGCGCGCAGAAGCGTTTTGATTTCCGCGATGGGTTTGTGCGCGTTTTCTAGGGCAGCCCCGTCCATCCTGTCCAGCGCCCAAAAAAGGTTTACAGCCGTTGGGCGCGCGGACGCAAGATAATCTTTCGCCGATTTAAACCGCGCGTAAAACTCCCCGAAATCATCACACTTTATTTCCTTTGCCGCCAGATATAGACCAATAGCCGCCGCAACGCCGATCGCGGGGGCGCCGCGGACCTGCAGCGTATAAATCGCGCGCCAAATATCCTCCTGCTTTGTGAGCCGGAGCAGCTTCATCTCACCGGGCAGTTTTGTCTGGTCGATGATTACAAGCGCGCCGGTTTCATCGTCGAGGGCGACGGTTTCCGGTACTGTCATGATTTTCGGTTCATCCTTTACAAAGCCATTTCAAACTCGATTTCGTGCAATGCCGGAATATCATCATCACCGATAAGCGGAATTGCCGGGATGAGTTTTCTTGAATAATCAAGCTCATTCAATCTGACCGCACATATTGTAAAGCCGCGTCGTTGATA
>WRLS01000117.1 GCA_009776345.1 Oscillospiraceae bacterium
GTGTGCTCTTCCGATCTGTGGACGGCGTAGCCGGACGGGGTGGTTTAAACGCGATTTTATCTAACAGTTATTTTTCACCGCTCATGCCGCGGAGGCAGTTACTTTGCAACGCGGCAAAGTAACCAAAACGCGCCGGGGAGACCCCGGACCCCCGCTACGACAAATCGCATAGCCTTGTACCTTTCATCGCGCACGTCATATGCCTTGTTCTATAATCCGCCCAATCGCTCAGCCGAGCCGAGCTCCAGGGCTCGAACGCGAAAAAAGGAATTAGGAATAAAAGAAATCAAAGACTTTTTCCGCTGTAATTACGTGCGCGGGCGCTTCCGGTGTCGCTCCCTACTTTTGCTTTATGCTTACTTGCCTTTGTAGATTTGTGTCCATCAAAGCTACAATGCTAACTGAAGGTTTGGAAGCGGGGAAAAATTCTGATTTCTTTTTTTCATATTATCTTTTTCCCCGCGCCCAGCATTTGAGCCTCGCAAGGCGAAAGCGGAAGGCAGATGTATTTATTTGATTGTTCTTTGCTTGCCGTACTGGCAAGTGTGAAATCTTCGACCTCTGCGGGGGGTCGGGCTTCGCAGGTTTTAGGATTTAGGTTTTAGGAAAAGGACGGTACGACAAATTTCTTCCCTTCCTAAATCCTCAATCCTAAAACCTTAATCCTGCGGCGCTCCGCGCCGCCCCAGCCCCCTGAGCCGCGCTTTGGTTACTTTGCCGCGTTGCAAAGTAACTGCCCCCGCGGCTTGAGCGGCCTTCGGCAGGATTTAGGTTTTAGGATTGAGGTTTTAGGAAGGGAAGAAAATTATCGTGTCATCCTTTTCCTAAAACCTGAAACCTATATCCTAAAACCTGCGGCGCTCCGCGCCGCCAGCCACCCCTCCAAGGAGGGGAATTTACGGTCGGGGATGGAACCCCGCCCCTACGGTGCAATTTTGATGATTGTCCGGTAATTGCGGGACGTCGAGGACGCCGCCCCCCACATGATTTGTGCATTTTGCAATTCAATGATTTTATGCTATTATATAATTATATTACAAATATATTATCACGGAGGGGACATTCATGCGTAAAAATCCGTATCCTGTTGCAACGCCGGAGGAGCTTGGCGTATCTTCCGAAGCGATCACGCGCACAATAAGCGAGATCCGCGAAACCCACGGCCTTGAGCTTCACAGCTTTCTGATGCTGCGCAAGGGCAGGCTTATCCGGGAGGAATACTTCCGGGAGGGGGAAAGTAGCCGGCTTCATGTGCTTCATTCTGTCAGCAAAAGCTTCTGCTCTACCGCTTTGGGGATGGCACAGGCACAGGGGCTTCTGTCCTTGGAGGACAAGCTGTACGATTTCTTCCCCGAACACGCGGACCTGTGCGACAGCGATTATAAGCGCGGGGTCACGGTCGCGCACCTGCTGATGATGGGTTCGGGCTTTGAAAACAACGAGCAGGAGCTTTTCGGCCAGGCAACCTTCGGCGATATTGTAAAAGCGGCGCTCTCCCAAAAAATAATCCATAAGCCCGGCACCGTGTTCGATTATTACACCTTGGGCACATATCTTACCAGCGCGGTGTTCAGCCGCGTATGCCCGCAGGGCATACATTCCTATCTGCGCGGGAAGCTGTTCGCGCCGATGGGGTTCGGCGAAACCCATTGGAATACAGACAGCCAAAATATCCCGATGGGCGGCTTCGGGCTTTACATGACCGCTTACGATATGACGCGGCTGGGCCAGCTTTACCTGCAAAAGGGAAAATGGGAGGGACAGCTGCTGCTGCCGGAGGAATATGTCACAGCCGCGTCTTCAGCGCAGATCAGCAACGCAAACCACGCGAGCGGCAACCGGGACTGGACAGCGGGATACGGCTATCAGTTCTGGCGCAACAGTTTCGGCGGGTTCCGGGCGGACGGTATGTTCGGGCAGTATATCATCGTGCTGCCGGAAAAGGAAACCGTAATCGTAATGACATCGCATCTCGACGATATGCAAAAGCCGCTAAGCGCAATAGAAGAAATTTTATTAGCGGGGATGTAAGTGTATGGCTTGTGCAGTTTGTCTATATACGGACGATATTTTTATCCGCTGTTTGTGGAATATTCTCCCCGCCGTCACAAATTGTTCACATTTGTATGATATACTGCATATGTGAAATCACGGCTTCTTAGAGAAATTTCGGGAGGATACAGATGGATAGGACCATTGCGTTCGTAACCAACCAATTCGCAAGCGACCGTATTATACTCGCCGCCAAGGAACTGGCGGACCAGACCCGCACAGGGCTTGATGTCGTAGAGATACTGGACCTCGAATATGAACTGGACCCCGCCGCGGTCGAATACCTGCACACGCTGTCCAGGAAAAATAAAGCCATAATGAAAATTATGTTCACCGAAGATAAAATCGGCTCCATGCGCGAGATTATTAGCCATAAAGACAGCAAATGCATTTTAACCGGCCTGCCCGCTACGAACGATTCCGTCCTGTACACACTTTGGAAGGATTATCCGAACAAGATGTTCTATACCGTAGACCATGACGGAAGGATAAGCGCGGTGGCAAAATCGGTGCAAGGCGCTGCGCGCAGGAATTAGGATTTAGGTTATAGGGAAAGGACGAATCTTTTAGCGCCTTCCCTTCCTAAATCCTCAAACCTAAAACCTTAATCCTGCCGTAGGCAAAACACCCGTCACAAAGCGATAAATCGCTTTGCGCCACCCTCTTTAAAAAAGAGGGTAAGGCTACAGCAAGATTTATTCTTTCACATTAAAAACGCAAAACAATCGTAGGACGTACCCTCTTTTTTAAAAAGAGGGGAACGGATGTTTTGCGTAGGGTCGGGGTTCCATCCCCGACCGCGAATATTAGACCGAACTTTAACGGTCGGGCATGGAAGCCCGACCCTACAAGCTTCTTCCCTTTCTATATCCTCAATCCTAAAACCTCAATCCTGCCGTAGGCCATCCGCAATCTTCCTGAAAACCGGTGCCGCCGCGCTTTCGCCGGACTGCCCGCCTTCTACAAAAACGCATATGGCGTACTTTGGCGCCGCCGCCGGATAAAATCCGGCAAACCACGCGTGTACGACCTCCCTGCCGCCGATAAAGCTGCCTGTCTGCGCCGAGGATGTTTTTCCGCCCGCACTGCCTTGATGCGGCTTGGCGGTCCGTCCGCTGCCCTCTTCCACAACAGAAACCATCAGCTCGCGAAGGCGCGCGGATGTGCGTTCGCTCAGCACACGGCTGCGGCCGTAAAACGGTATTTCCTCCGCCATATCCGTACCGTCGAGGGTAAATCCCCTAATCAGCCTGGGCGGGGCGGACATCCCTTGGTTGGCTATCTGCGCCACCGCCACCGCCATTTGAAGCGGCGACGCAAGCGAGCTTCCCTGCCCGAAGCTGAAATTCGCGTAGGCGGCGGCGTTTGAAAGCTCCGCCTCACTAGGCAAATTGCCCCTTGCGGTAAACATACCGTCGGCAAGCTCCGCCGATGCGCCCAGCCCCAGGTTTTCCGCCACCGATAAAACAAAGGCAGGCGGTATCTCCTGCGCCAGTGTAATATAATATGTGTTGCACGAAACCTGCAGCGCGCGCGCCATGTCGATATAACCGTGAACCGCGTGGTTATTACAGCGGAATGATACCCCATCCGCGGTAACAGATCCGGTGCAGTTATAGGAATATGACGCAGGGATGCCCATTTCCAGCGCCGCCGCGGAAATCACCAGCTTGAAAACAGACCCGATGTTAAACCCGCTGACAGCACGGTTTATGAAGGGCGCGTCCGCGCTGTCGAAGCTGGCGGCGATATCTGCGGGATCGAAAACGGGCAGGCTTGCCATCGCCAAAATATCCCCGGTGGCGATATCCAGCACCACGGCCGCGCCTTTTTCCCCTGCCTCAGCCAAAGCATTCTGAGCCAGCTCTTGTATGCTTGCGTCGATTGTCAGCACAACGCCGCCCGCGCCCTCCCTTGAGCCGGAGCGCTCCACACCGAAGCCGCCGCCCGTCATAGCGCGCCCCGCCGCGTCAACCCGGTAGCTCCGGGTTATTTGCATCCCTGTTTCCGCAAGGAAGGAATCATATGCTTTTTCGATACCGGCGGCGCCGCTAACCCCATCGCCGCTTAAATAGCCGATTATATGCGGCGCAACTTGATTTTCACCGTATCTTACCGGCACACGGAAAACATCGACCCCCGCGGCGTAAATATTCTCATCCTCTACCTCCAGCACAAACGGGGCCGTGCCGCGAAGCATATCCGCAAGGGAACCGCGCTCCTCCCCCTCTTTGCCGTCAAGAAGCGCCCCCGCCGCCTGTATTGTCGGAACCACCGACGCCAAATAACGGTGCCCCCGGTTCACAAGCGGATTCATATTCCGGTCGTAGATTGCGCCGCGCGTTTTCGCCACATCCATGCGGTATGTCCCCTGCGAACCGCCCACAGACATCAGATTGTCCGACGTCGCCACTGTGTAGACCCGGAAAATCGCGAACGCAAACAGCATCGCGACCACCGTATAAACCCCGAGTATCCGCCTGTAAAATTTCATAGCCGCACCCTCTCCATAAAAAAACTGATGCCCCATCCTCATATCAACACAAAGCTTGTGTGTACTGATATGATGATTGGAAGCATCAGCGTTTTTTATGCGCTTTAGTATTATTCTTCTTCCGGGCTGTCGTCGCTTTCCATGAATAACTGTTCACATTCCTGCTGTGTAATTTTTAGGATAACGGATGCCTGTGTGATCAGGTTTTCGGCGTCGGTTATGGCGTTAAAGGCTTTACTGTAGAGCTTTTGGTAATCCGGCATTGCGCGGTGCCTCCTTGTATGCAGGGCTTTTGGGGTATGCAAAAAGCCGCCCCTCGGCGGCTCAGACTGTAGACAAAGGCAATTACCAACGGTGCGGCATGGAAGCCGCACCCTACAATGCCGCATTGCACCGTAGGGTCGGGGTTCCATCCCCGACCGCAGATAGAGTTTGCCGTCACCCTGAATCCGCCCCTCGGCGGCTTTTCCGCATGGCTGTATTAGCTTGCCCCGAAAAAAGCGGGATTACTCTTTACCGTCCCCGTCACAGCCGCAGCCGCAATCACAGCCGTCAACTATGCCGTCAAGGTCAAACTCCAAGGACTCCCCGCAGCCGGGGCATAAAATCTCGCCTTCATCTAGCATATCCTCATCAACGCAGGTCACAACAGAGCAGGACGGGCAGGTCACTTCATACAGCTCGCCCTCAAAATCGTCGCCGTCCTCGTCGTCTGTGTCCCAAATTTCGTCAGTGATGTCGGATACCTCCTGCTCAAGCTCATCCACCCGGACGGTCAATATATCCACGCCGTCCTCAAGGTCGCTTACAGAAATCGCCAAATCATCAAGGATATCCATGATGGTCAGGATCACTTTGCCTTCCTTTGTGCTGCCGTCAAAGCCGAAGCCCTCCACTAGCCCTTTGAGATACGCAATTTTTTCGCTTACATCCATGATTTTCCCTCCGGCATATATATTATTTTAATGCTTACGCCCTTTCCATGTACTCCCCCGTGCGCGTGTCTATGCGGATAATATCCCCTTGGTTGATAAACAGCGGCACACGGACCTCCGCCCCTGTTTCCAGTATTGCCGGTTTTGTGACATTTGTCGCGGTGTCGCCGCGGAAGCCGGGGTCGGTCTGCGTTATTTCCAGCTCGATGAACATCGGCGGCTCCACACCGAACACGCTGCCCTTGTATGACAATACCTTTACGTCCATGTTTTCTTTGACAAACTTGAAGCTGTCGCCCAAAACATCCTCGCCTACGGGGACGCTTTCATACGTCTCATTGTCCATAAAATAGTATAACCCGCCGTCGTTGTAAAGATACTGCATTTCCCTGCGCTCCACAAACGCGGCGGGGTATTTTTCGTTGGGGCTGAAGGTCCTCTCGGTCACGCTGCCGGTCATTACATTGCGTACCTTTGTGCGCACAAAAGCCGCGCCCTTGCCGGGCTTGACGTGCTGGAACTCGATAATCTGCAGGACATTGCCGTCCATTTCAAACGTGACGCCGTTGCGGAAATCACCGGCGGAAATCATAATCCCATACCCCCATTTCTATATCATTCTACTTCATCACAGGCAAATTTGCAAGCTTTTCCGGCTAAACATTGGCAAACACATGAATATACAAAACGCACAAAGCCACAAAGGCAAGTAGGCACAAACCTAAAACAGGGAGCGACACCGGAAGCGCCCGCGCACGTAATTACAGCGGAAAAAGTCTTCAAATATTTCTTTTTCATAATTCCTTTTTTCGCGTTCAAGCCCTGGAGCTTGGCTCGGCTGAGCGATTGGGCGGATTATAGAACTATGCATATGACGTGCGCGATGAAAGGCACAAGGCTATGCGGCTTGTCGAAATGGGGGTCCGGGGTCTCCCCGGTGTGTTTTG
>WRLS01000118.1 GCA_009776345.1 Oscillospiraceae bacterium
ATGTGCTGTGGACATACGCCGAGGCGCTGGGGTTTGCGGAAAGGCCGGGGGGTGTGCGTTGCGTTACTATAAGAAATAGCGACGGAACCATATATGAGGGTGAAGTGAAAAACGGCCTATACCACGGCAAAGGAAAGTTTACATGGGCTGACGTTGATGTTTACGAAGGCGATTGGGTCGACGGTAAGCGAACCGGCAAAGGAACGATAACATTGCCTAACGGTGTTGTTTTCGAAGGCGATTTTGTTGACGATAAAGTTCATGGCAAAGGAAAGTTTACATGGGCTGACGGTGATGTTTACGAAGGCGATTGGGTCGACGGTAAGCGAACCGGCAAAGGAAAGTTAACATGGGCTGACGGTGATATTTACGAAGGCGATTTTGTTGACGGTGAGCGAACCGGCAAAGGAAAGTTTACATGGGCTAACGGTGATGTTTACGAAGGCGATTTTGTTGACGGTAAGCAAACCGGCAAAGGAAAGTTTACATGGGCTAACGGTGATGTTTACGAAGGCGATTTTGTTGACGGTAAGCGAGCCGACAAAGGAAAGTTTACATGGGCTAGCGGTAGAGTTTACGAAGGCGATTTTGTGTGACGGCGAGGGAACCAGCAAAGGAAAGCTCATCCTCGCAAACGGGAAAGTAAAAAAGGGCCGCCTTGTTTTTGATGGCGGCAAACTTGTAGTTCGCTAACCACTAACCACTAAAAAGGAGAATCGCCATGCCCGATATCGTACCCGCAAGCCGCAGCAATCAAATGATGCGGCGCAGTGAGGAGCAGCTCACGCAGGCAATCGGATTTGCCAACCAAATGCTCAACCGCAATTATCTAATCGGGCTTTCCGCCTGGCCGCTTGCGCCTATCCGTGACGAAGTCAAGCGCCCCGGCTGTATCCGCCTGTATAAGCTAAGCAAGCTGGTGTTTGACACGCCCGGCTCGGTCAACGGCAAGCTGGTGACGGTTTACAACGCTCTTTCCAGCATCAACAGCTCGGTGCTGCTGGTGGCGGACAGCGACGGTGTAAAGGTGGATTACTACTTGGGCATCCGCTCTTCCTCCGACGCCTCGACGGCGGGGCATATACTGGAAAAAGCGTTGGTGGGCAACTTCCCCGGCAGCAGTATCGAGGCCATGCGCAACGACAGGATCGAGGTGCTGATGACGGGCGTGGTCAGCCCGGACGCAGGTGCTAACGCCCCAAAATCGGTGTCGGCTGTGTCAATCGTCCCCTCGGAGCGGGAGGACGATACGGCGGTGCTGGATACCCAAAGCATCGAGACTTTTTTTGACACGATGGCGGGTTCTGTGTATACCGCAATCATCATCGCCGAGCCTGTGGGCAAGGACGTCATGCAGGAGCGCAAGCTGGCGCTTGAACGGATGCACACCGCTTTATCGCCCCATGTTTCCTCTACACTCAGCTACGGCGAGAGCGAATCCCAAGCGGTCAGCGAGGGCGTTTCGCAAGCCACCGCCGCCACCCTCGGCGAAAGCCGCTCCAAAGCCTTTGGCGGCGGGCAAACCCAAAGCCAGAGCCAAAGCGGGCAGACAAGGGGCTTATTCGGCGCTATGGGCTCGGAGGGGAACAGCTATTCCTCCAGCTCAAGCTGGACAAATTCGGTGGCAAGCTCTACCGCCAGCACACAAACTCAAGGCACCACCAGCGCGACCTCCAATACCTTGGGGACGACCAAGAACCTGCAAGTCACCCAGAAAAATAAAACCATCGAAGGCATGATGGAGCGTATCGAGCGGCAGCTGGAGCGGATCAAACGCTGCGAAGCCTTCGGGCTGTGGGAGTGCGCCGCCTATTTCGTCGCCCAGGACCCGCAGACGACCGTGATCGCGGCGAACACCTACCGCTCAATGATGAGCGGCGATGAATCGGATGTAGAAAACGCCTTTGTCAACCTTTGGACGCCCCGCACTCAAAACAACACAAAGGCGTTGCTTGAATACGCGAAATACTGCGCCCACCCGGCGATTCTGGTATCCGACCCGGCGACAGGGCAAAGACAAGCCGTAAGCCCCGCCAGCCTGTGCAGCGGCGCGGAATTGCCGCTGATTCTGGGACTGCCCAAACGCTCTGTCACCGGGCTTACAACGGTGCAGATGGCGGGCTTCGGGCGCAATGTGTTCACCCTCACGCCGCCGAGAGAGGCGGAAAAACGCCGCATCGAGCTTGGCAGAATCCGTCATATGGGCGTTACCGGGGAGGCGGCTTTGCGGCTTTCGGTAGAGAGTTTTACCTCCCATGCCTTCATCTGCGGCTCTACCGGCTCGGGTAAATCCAACACGGTTTATCTTCTGCTGGAGGAGCTAATGCGAAACGGCGTGAAGTTTCTGGTGGTCGAACCTGCCAAGGGCGAATACCGCCGCGAGTTTGGCGGGATGAAGGGGGTCAGCGTCTTTACCACCAACCCCGGCTGCTTCGCCATGCTGAAAATCAACCCCTTCCAGTTCCCGGACGGTATCCATGTGTTGGAGCATCTCGAACGGCTGATTGAGATTTTCGGCGCCTGCTGGCCGATGTTCGGCTCTATGCCCGCCATTTTGAAGCAGTCGCTGCAGAAAATCTATCAAAACCGCGGCTGGGATTTGGTGAACAGCGTGCGCCTAAACAGCGGCGGCGCGGTTTTCCCCACCTTTGCGGATCTGCTGAAAACCATGCCCGAAATTATCAAAAGCGCGGGCTATTCAAAGGAAACGACCAGTGAGTACACGGGCGCGCTTGTGACCCGCGTGAAATCGCTTGCAAGCGGCATTACCGGCCAGATTTTTTGCAGCGGGACGTCTATCCCCAACCGACTGCTCTTTGACGAGAATGCAATTATAGATTTAAGCCGCATCGGTTCATCCGAAACAAAATCGCTGATTATGGGCGTGCTGATCCTGCGCCTGAGCGAATACCGCACCGCAACCGCAAGCGGCGCGAACAAACCGCTTACCCATGTCACGGTTTTGGAGGAGGCGCACAACATCCTCAAGCGGGTTTCCACCACCCAAAGCCAGGACAGCGCGAATGTTGCGGGCAAGGCTGTGGAGCTTCTTTCGGCGTCCATCGCCGAGATGCGCACGTATGGCGAGGGTTTCATCATCGTGGACCAATCCCCCGGCGCGGTGGATGTCTCCGCCATCAAAAACACCAACACAAAAATCATCATGCGCCTGCCGGACAAGGACGACTGCGCCGTCGTAGGCAAGGCCGCGTCCATGCGCGACGACCAGATCGAGGAGCTGTCCCGCCTGCCCACCGGCTGCGCCGTCGTCTATCAGGGCAACTGGCTGGAGCCTGTCATGGCGCGGGTGGATAAATCCTCGGGAAGGTACGCCTGCCCGGACGCCGTCACCGATTTCGCGCAGCTGCGCGCCGTGCGGGGCAGGTTCCTATTAGAGATATACCGCCAACATGACGCAAAGCAATATGATATCAAGCCCTTCGGCGCGATTTGCGCGGGCCTGAAGCTCAACCCGTTCAAGCAAAGCGAGATGCGCAATATGATCGTCCCCTTGCTAAAAGAGCTTGAACAGTCAGCCAAAAAGACGGAAGCATTGGAAAACGCCACCGCCCGCATCGGCGCCTGTCTGGAAATATTCGACAGGTTCCCGATAAGCGTTGACAAAACCGCGCTTGAGCGTCCTCTGCCGGATAAGGTGGCGAAAAAACTGCGGGACTGGCACGCCAAGCTGTGTGAGCATCTGCCCGGTTATCTGGATTTGGGCGGAAACGACAGGGCGGCCGCAAGGGCGGTGAACTTCCTGCTGGGTTATATGGGTAATGCCGGGTTGCCGGACAGCCCGAAGTATCGGATTATAATGCGGGCGTTGAGGGATGGTGGTCAGTGATCAGGGAAAGAGGAAAACAGTTCAGTGATATTCTAAAAAAAATATGGAGGTAACGCACATGAAATGTCCAAGCTGTAAAGGGGAATTTACCCCGCCCGCAAATCAGAGCATCGCCAACTGCCCGTTCTGCGGCGAACCGCTCATCAAGCCCGCGGTAACGAAGAAATGCGGGAGCCTTGCCGAAGCCTTTGCTTTTGTAAAGGAAAACTTCGGGGAGGACTTGCTGCTGCACGGCCAGCGGCTAACCGCCATGCTCGCGGATTTAATGCCGCAGGCAAAGCGGGAGCGCGCCATACTCAAAAACGCCTTTATCATGGATATCCCGCGCAAGCTTGACGGCGCGAAGGGTAAGGACACCAACGACCGCATGATGTTGATGTCCCGCGCTGTGCAGATCCTGGAAACGCAGCACGGCATAGCGGGGAGCGTATCGGAAGGGGTTTTGTGGTCGCTGGCGGAGGCGATGGGCTGGGAGGCTAGAGCTCAAAGCTCAGAGGGCAGAACTCAGAGCTCAGAACTCAGAACTCAGAAGGGGGAGCCTGCGCCGGAAAAACGCCCTGTAGGGACGGTCGCCCCCGAGCGTCCGAAAACATCCGCGCCCGTACAGCAATCCATGAGCGTTGAAGCATCCGTAAAAGTGGGCGATATTATCCCCTTTGGTGGGTATGACTGGCGGGTGCTTGATGTGCGGGACGGCAAGGCCCTGCTCATCACCAAAGAAATCCTAGAAACACGCCCGTATAATGTTGGGCGGAAAAAAATAACATGGGAGAAATGTACCCTTCGCCAATACCTAAACGGAGCGTTTTACGACAGTTTGGGCGAGGCAAAACACGCAATCGCCGAAACGCACAACAGCAACCCCAATAACCAATGGTATGGTACAAAGGGCGGTAATGCGACAAACGATAAAGTGTTTTTACTTAGCCTTGATGAAGTCTGCCGTTACTTTGGTGATAGTACAGAAAAATTGAGGAATGTCAGAGAAGACGAAGATTATTTGAGCGATAAAAATAGTCCAAACAGGATAGCACGTCAAAGAAACATAGGGGCTTGCCAGTGGTGGCTTCGGTCGCCCGGCGGTTATAGTAGTAATATTATGGATGCCGCCGTGGTCTACGACGACGGCGATGTCGGCATCTCCGGTGTCCCTGTCAACGATGATGACTACGGCGGCGTCCGTCCCGCTTTGTGGCTGGATCTATCAGCCGCGCTGGAAAAACCCCGGCAGTCTGTAAGGGAAACCGCGCCGGAAAGGCCAAGGCCGGTTACGACAAGCGCGGGCGCCGGGCAGGGTATCGATCCGCGCAACGGAACAGGGAATATCAGCAATGGCGGCCATCTGTGTATTCAGGGGGATTGGATTTACAGCTCGGTATGGATGGCAACGTATAAAATCCCCGCGGGATTAAACGCCGACCATGTGGAAGACCCCGAAGCGGGAATTGGAGAGGTCGCAAGCTATATCAATATCATCGGGGACTATATGTATTACTCGAGTTTTTACGATAAAAAAAGGCTCTATCGAAAGCACCTCGGCGAAAAAACAACGGAAAAGCTCAATGAACAGCCCAGCTATCACGTCACCGTATCCGGCGAGTGGGTTTACTATAAAAACAAAGCGCAGAAAGGCTCGCTTTACAAAATCCGCACCGATGGCAAGTACAGGACAAGGCTGCTGGAAAATACGTCCGGGACCAGCATTGCCGTCGCCGGGGACTGGGTATATGCGGGCGGAGAAAAAATCCGCACCGACGGCACCGGGCATACTAAGTGGTATCAGGGCGAAGTGGACGACAACTTTGAGTTTAATATTTCTGACGGATGGATTTACTATAGACAAGGCCGCGACGAGCTGTATAAGGTTCATATTGAAGGCGGCGAAAGCATAAGAGTGATCGGCGGGCCGGTATACCGATTTAATGTCTGCGGTGAGTGGGTCTATTACACCACGCGCGGTACCGGCAGCGCCAAAAGATCCATCCGGAAAATCCGCACAGATGGCACGGACGAAGATATATTGTGCGATGCGCAGGGCGTTACCAGCCTCTATGTCGTTGGTGACTGGGTCTACTTTATGGACAGCCTGCCGTTTAGAATAACCACCGGCGGCGATAGATGGGAACAGTATTATCAGGGGGAATTTACAGGCTAGTTGGTAGCTTGTAAGTCACCGGTTGTGTGGTATTAGGCGATATGTACATGTAATCCAACAAGTCAGCCGCGTAAACCGGCTTTAGGAGGGCCCGCCCCATGACCCGCATAGAAATCATCTACAACCCATACCGGGAAACTTCGCGAATATTGGCAGACGGGCATCCCGTTTCGCCCCACGGCGAGCTGGCGCGCTACCAGACCGAGCCGTTTTACCGCTGGTGCGGCGAGATTTTGGACGCGGTTTCCCGCCAGCTCAACGATGAATTTACACTCGCCTTCGCGGCCCCCTTTATCGAGCGGGAAATCATGGCGGCGCTGGCAAAAAACCATCCCGACTGCCGCGTGGTAAAAGTGCGGCCCTGTGACGTAGC
>WRLS01000119.1 GCA_009776345.1 Oscillospiraceae bacterium
GGGGAAAATATCGCGTCCCTGTCCGCCGGTTACAGCATCGGCGATATACGCAGGGCTGCCAAAATCTCCAGCGTGGACGGCTCTATCGAAGGCTTCGAGGAAGGCTATGATACAATTGTGGGGGAGCGCGGCGTTACGCTTTCCGGCGGGCAGAAACAGCGCATAGCGATTGCGCGGACGATCCTTAAAAACCCGCCGATTATGATTTTCGACGACTCGCTTTCCGCAGTTGATACACAGACCGACGCGAATATCCGCGCATCCCTTGGCGAGCTGACTGCCGGGGTCACAACGCTGCTGATTGCCTACCGCATCACTTCCCTATCCCGCGCGGATCATATTATCGTGCTGGACGCAGGAAAAATTGTGGAGGCCGGGTCGCACGAGGAGCTTTTGGCTATGGGCGGCGTGTACAAGCGGGTGCATGATATGCAGGAGAGTATTGCGGACCTTGATGAAACACAATCTGATTGCGAAAGTTTAGGGGGCTGATAAATTATGCACAACGAAGAAGAACAACTATACAACAAGCCCTTTAGCTGGAAGGTCTGGGCGAAGATGTTCCCGTTTTTCCTGCCGTACAAGCGCAAGCTCGGCGGTATAATGATACTCATGCTTATACTTGCCGCCGTGGATATGTTCATCCCGCTGCTGCAAAAATATGTGATTGACACTTTCATTGTGCCAAAAACCGCGGACGGCATAATCCCGGTAACAGTAGCCGCAGGCGCTGTGTTTATTATCACTACGGTTTTCACGATTATATTTATCAGGATCGCAATTCAGGTTGAAGTCCTGTTTGCGCGGGACCTGCGCAAAAAACTGTTCGACCATTTGCAGACGCTGTCGATTTCCTATTACAACACAACGCCTGTGGGCTACATGATCGCCCGCGTAATGTCCGACACAAACCGCATCGGCGAGCTTGTCGCCTGGGGCCTTGTTGACGTTATGTGGGGGCTGGCGTATGTGGTTTTCGTTATCATCGCAATGATGGTGCTGGAGTGGCGGTTGGGGATTATAATCGTAGTGATGATTCCGGTAATGGCGCTGATCACTACTTGGTTCCAGCAGCGCATACTGAGATACAACCGCGAGGTGCGCCAGCTAAACTCCCGCATCACCGGGTCGTACAACGAGGGGATAAACGGCGCAAGGACATCGAAAACGCTTGTCATCGAGGAAATCAACAGCAGGGAGTTCAGCCTGCTGTCGGGCAAATTCTACCGCTCTGCGGTAAATGCGACGACGCTTTCTTCGATTTATATGCCAATTATGATGTTTTTCGGCGTAATCGCGGTTGCGCTGATTTTAGTGAACGGCTCCGGTATGGTTGTGGAGGGGATGCTGCAATTCGGCACCATGTCAGCGATGATATCCTATGCAATCGGCATCTTTGAGCCAATCCAGCACCTTACACGGACCTTTGCCAATGTAGTCGCAACGCAGGCGAATATTGAGCGCGTTTCCTCACTGCTCGAAACCAAGCCGCTTATAACAGAAAGCCCCGAGGTTATAGAAAAATACGGCGACAGCTTTGACGCGAAGCCGGAAAACTGGGAACCGCTGCACGGGGATATCAAATTTGACGACATCACTTTTATGTACCCGGACGGCAATGAAAATGTGCTGGAGCATTTCAACCTTGATGTACCCGCCGGGACAACAGTTGCCATCGTAGGCGAAACCGGCGCGGGAAAATCCACGCTGGTCAATTTAGTCTGCCGCTTCTTTGAGCCGACAAAAGGCAAAGTGCTGATTGACGGGCGGGATTACCGCGAGCGCTCACAGCTTTGGCTGCACTCAAACATCGGCTATGTCCTGCAAAGCCCGCATCTGTTTTCCGGCAATGTGCGTGAAAACATCCGTTACGGCAGGCTCGGCGCGTCTGACGAGGATATTATGCGCGCAGCAAAGCTTGTCTGCGCCGACAAGGTCATCGAAAAACTCGAGCAAGGCTTGGACACAGACGTCGGC
Organism: Oscillospiraceae bacterium; assembly: GCA_009776345.1. Classification (GTDB taxonomy): domain Bacteria; phylum Bacillota; class Clostridia; order Oscillospirales; family Ruminococcaceae; genus WRAV01. The sequence goes on from WRLS01000119.1 coordinate 1,978, forward strand.
GAAGGCGGCGACAGGCTTTCCACCGGGGAAAAACAGCTTATTTCCTTTGCCCGCGCTGTGTTAGCGGACCCGCGTATCTTTGTGCTGGACGAGGCCACTTCTTCCATAGATACGCAGACAGAGGCGCTTATTCAAAACGCGATCTCAAATATTTTAGAAGGCCGCACATCGTTTTTGATCGCGCACAGGCTGTCTACAATAAAAATGGCAGATTTAATTTTAGTCGTGCGCGACGGGAAGATCATAGAGCGCGGGACACACAGGGATCTGCTGGCAAAAGGCGGCTACTACAGGCAGCTTTATACAATGCAATTTGAAACCGAATCCAAAAAAAATATCTAACCAGCGTGACGCTGGACCCATCCGCTTCGCGTGCCTCCAAAAAGCGTCGCGACCTCGCTGCTTGCAGCGAGGAAATTTACTTTTTATTATTCGTGCAAGAGGTTTATATGTTCACATTCATAATAGTGGTGATCATGGCGGCGGGGCTGCTGATTGGGTATTATATTTTCCCGCGCTTTTCAGCCCCTGCAATTTTAACAGCGGTGCAGTCAGCGCAAAAATATGCCACCTTCTTTTTGCTTTTCGCGATGGGCATATGGCTGGGCGGTAACGAGGAATTTTGGGGGCAACTGCAAATAATCGGGCTGAGGGGGATAATACTGGCGGTGTCAGCCACGCTTTTCAGCATCCTCGGGGTTTGGGCGGTCGGCAAGGTCGCCGTAACCAAAACTGCCGCACCAGATCCCGAAAATGGGTTTGAGCCGGGGTTGCTTGTGCCTATAAAGAATGATGTGGCAGGCGATGCTGTGAAAAAAAGCGGCGCGGTAATGCTGGGCCCTATTGTGTCGTTGATTACCGGAGCTTTATTCGGACGCTTCCTCTTCCCTGCCGCATTGGCCGGTTGGATCGACCCGGTTATAACAATTGCCTTAGGCGTTGTTGTTTTCTGCGCCGGTATCGATATCGGCGAAAAGCGCATAATCATGCGAAAACTCAAGGAATATAAGGGCAGGGTTTTATTGTTCCCGGCGGCTGTGGCAATCGGTTCAATAGCGGGCGGGTTTATCGCGGGCGGGTTTCTTGGGATTCCGGCGCGTGATTGCGTATCAGTTGCGGCGGGGATGGGATATTACAGCCTAACCTCCGGCATCCTAACAGGGCTTGGCGGCCCCGGGCTTGGATCGCTCGCCTTCACTGTGAATGTCCTGCGTGAAGCGCTGGCTCTATTGTTTATCCCGCTTATCGCGCGGCACATTGGGTTTCACGCGGCAATCGCGCCCGCGGGCGCGGCGTCAATGGACACGGCGCTTGGGGTTATAGCAAGAAGCACGGATGAGGAAACCGCGCTGATCTCCATGATAAACGGCGTTGTGCTGACTGTCGCGGTGCCTGTTTTGGTGCCGCTGCTGTATAGGCTCCTTTGAAAAATTCAAGTATCACTTTAGTGTGCTAATGTGGTACTTGACTAAATTTTGTAGGTGTGTTATAATCTACTTATCACTATATAGGGAGTCAACCATGAACCAACAGCAAAAAAAAGAAGAGCTTGTAACCTCGCGCCTACAGGCAATGTTTGAGGGGCGGGGGTTTTCCCGCGTGCGGGTAAATCCATTTGAGGAGTACAGGCTCTACGCCGACAACTTAAATTTCCTCGGTTCCCGCCAGCTTATTACATTCACGGATATGGACGGCCGCTTAATGGCCCTGAAGCCCGATGTCACGCTGTCTATCGTGAGGAATATGCCGCCCGGCGAGCTTAAGCGGTTTGAAAAACTTTACTACATCGACCGTGTCTGCCGTGCCGCTGACGGCGAATATAAGATGCTTCGGCAAATGGGCGTGGAGCTTATCGGTCCGCAGGATGATTTCGTCAATTTGGAAATTGCCGACCTTGCGCTGTCATGCCTCGGGGCAGTCAGCGATGATTATGTCCTGGACATCTCACACCTTGGATTTGTATCGGGCTTGCTGGACAGCGCCCCGCTAAATATTGGCGCGAAGCAAAAATTGATGGGCGCGCTGTATTCCAAAAGCCCGCATATGGTCGAAAGTATCTTGGATGAGGCAGGGGTAAATGGTGATATGAAGCGGAAATTTACTGTGCTTACTTCCCTGTCCGGTCCGATTTTAGAGCTTTTGCCGCAAGTAAAAACGCTGGTTTCATCCCCCGATATGCAGGATGGCTGGCAGGAGCTTGACGCGCTCGGGAAACTTCTTGCCGCGTCCGGCAGCGCAGACCGCGTCAATCTGGATTTTTCCGCGGTCAATGACCTCGACTACTACAACGGCATGATCTTCAACGGCTATGTCAAAGGGGTGCCGAACGCGGTACTCAGCGGCGGCCGCTACGACCTGCTCATGCGGAAAATGGGCAAAAAAAGCGGGGCGATCGGGTTTGCGGTGTACTTATCGGAGCTGAATACATACTTCAAAAGCGGCAGGGGATACGATTTTGACATCCTGCTGACATATAAGCCCGACTGTGACTATGCCGCATTGCTGGAATTGGCAAAGGGGCTGGCTGCAAACGGGCAGTCTGTGCGGATTGAGCGCGGCGGTACGGATACGCGCCTGACCTGCCAAAAACATATGTGCTTTGGAGAAAGCGGCTTGGAGGGGGAAGGAAAATGCTGAACATTGCACTGCCCAAAGGGCGGCTGGGCGACAAAGTATACGAGAAATTCGCCGCCGCCGGTTATGAGTGCGGGCTGTTCCATGAACCGGGCCGTAAGCTTGTTATGTCCTGCGGGGATACAGGCGTGAGCTATTTTCTGGTTAAGCCGTCCGACGCGGCGATTTATGTTGAACGCGGCGCCGCGGATATCGGCGTTGCGGGGAAAGACACCTTACTGGAATGCGGCTGTGATGTGTATGAGCTGCTCGACCTCGGGCTAGGCGTTTGCAAAGTCGCGGTTGCGGGGCCGGTAAATTACCGCGAAGACCGCAGCTCTACGTTGCGGGTTGCTACTAAATATGTGAATATAACAAAGCGCTATTATGCGTCAATCAACAGGGAAATCGAGATTATCCGACTCGGCGGTTCAATTGAGCTTGCGCCGCTGCTGGGGCTGTCTGACGTGATTGTCGATATAGTGGAAACAGGGGCGACGCTTAAGGAAAACGGGCTTGAGGTATTCGAAGAAATCATGCCTATCAGCGCAAGGCTGGTCGCAAATAAAGCCTCATACAAATTTAATCAAAAACGCATTGACGCATTGGTTGCGAAGCTGAAAGGGGAAGCTTATGATCAAAATTGAATACTGCACAGACCCGCGGGAGGCTGCGGCTTTACTGCGCCGCAGGGATGAAGGCTCGAAGGATGTAAGCGATGTTGTATCGGGAATACTGGCGGATGTGAAAAGAAACGGCGACAAAGCCATCCTCGCGCTTACAAAGCGTTTTGACGGCGCGGAGCTTGAAAAGCTTGAGGTCACGCAGGATGAATTAGAATGCGCGTTGTCCCTCACAGACGATGCTTTTATCGGAACATTAAACCGCGCCAAGGAAAATATACACGCATTTCACTTACTGCAAAAGCAAAAGGGGTTTGCAATCACAGACCGCCCGGGGATTATCATGGGGCAGAGGGTTACGCCGCTGGATCGCGTCGGTATCTATGTACCCGGCGGCACCGCGCCTCTTATATCCACGGTTTTGATGATCGCAATCCCGGCGAAAATCGCGGGGGTGGGCGAGGTTGTAATGACGACACCGCCGGGCAAGGACGGAAAAATAAACCCCGCCGTCCTCACAGCCGCGAAGCTTGCTGGGGTGGACAGGGTCTTTAAATGCGGCGGCGCACAGGCGATAGCCGGGCTTGCATACGGCACACAAAGCATCCCTAAGGTTGACAAAATCGTGGGGCCGGGCAGTATTTACGTTGCAACAGCCAAGCGCATGGTCTTCGGCGAGGTTGGCATCGACATGATTGCGGGGCCGAGCGATATTCTGGTAATCGCCGATGAAACCGCCAATGCCGCGCACATAGCCGCCGACCTGCTCTCCCAATCAGAGCATGATATTTTAGCTTCTGCTGTTTTGGTAACTACAAGCAAAGCGCTGGCGGAGGCTGTCCGCGGCGAGGTTGAAAAACAGCTCCCTTCCCTCCCCCGCCGTGAAATCGCGGAACGCGCCGTAAAAAACAATTCCATGATAATCATCACCGATACTTTGAAACGCGCCGCCGAAATCAGCAACGAAATAGCGCCGGAGCATCTTGAGCTTTGCGTGGCGGAGCCTTTCGCGCTTCTGGGGCTGATAAAGCACGCTGGTTCGATTTTCCTCGGACATTACACACCGGAAGCGCTGGGCGATTATCTCGCCGGGCCAAACCATACGCTGCCTACAAACGGCACAGCGCGGTTCTCGTCACCGCTTTCAGTGGATGAT
>WRLS01000120.1 GCA_009776345.1 Oscillospiraceae bacterium
CACAAGACACCAAAGGCAAGTAAGCGTAAATCAGAAGTAGGGAGCAACGCCCGGAAGCGCCCGCGCACGTAATAACAGCGGAAAAAGTCTTTGATTTCTTTTAATTCCTAATACCTTTTTCCGCGTTCGAGACCTGGAGCTCGGCTCGGCTGAGCGATTGGGCGGATTATAGGACAAAGCATATGACGTGCGCGATGAAAGGCATAATGCTATGCGGTTTGTCGTAGTGGGGGTCCGGGGTCTCCCCGGCGCGTTTGCTTCTTTGCGCGGGCAAAGAAGAGCCTCTGCGGCTTGAGCGGTGAAAAACTGCCGAAGATAAAATCGCGTTAAAACCACCCTGGCGCATACGCGCCACCCCTCCAAGGAGGGGAATTACGGGCGGCAGGTTGCCGCCCCTACAATGCAATTTTGGTGATTGTCGGTAATTTCGGGACGCCCGGTGTGCGTCCCCTACGGCCTTCGGCAGGAATAAGGTTTCAGGATTGAGGATTTAGGAAGGGAAGAAAATATAAGTTTCGTCCTTTTCCTGAAACCTAAAACCTGCGCAACGCGCCGTAGACGTAGGTTTTTCATTTCACGCCCCCCGGCGAGCCGAAGCTTTGAATATTATTTTTCAAACAGTTCGCTTGCCTTTCTCATATTCCCCGTAATATCCACAGAAAAAGCGCAGCGCTCTTTGCAGCTATTGCAGCCTGTGCAATCGCCGCCGTGTGCGGAAAGGTTCAGGTAGTGGCTGCGGATGCTCGGCGGGATGTTCTGTTCATCGAGCTTTGCTATGTCCAGATATTTTGTCACGGCGGCGATGTCAATGCCTGCGGGGCAGGGCTGACAATGCCCGCAGTATACACAGCTGCCCGTGAAATCCCGCTGGTATTGGGATACGGCGTCGCTGTAATCGCGCTCGCTGTCGGTTTGACTGAGATAGTCGCACGCCGCCTGTATTTCGGCTTCGCTCACCGCGCCCACGAGTACGCTTGCGACCGCCGGTCTTGTCAGCGAAAAATGGATGCACTGCCCCGGGGTAAGCGGGCGGGAAAACGGCGTATGCTCCGCGCTAAGCAGCCTTCCGCCGCCGTAAGCCTTCATGACGGTGATGCCCACCCCTTCACGCTCACACAGGCGGTAAAAATCCATGCGCTCCGGGTCTATGCCGGAAAGGTCTTTCCTGTACTCCTTGTCCTCGAACATGGAAAAGACGCTGTGACCTGCGGGGAAAAGGTCGAAGGCGGGGTTTATGGAAAACATGACCATATCCACGATCCCGGTTTCTACAACGCGTTTTGCCATAACCGGGTTATGGGAGCTGAAGCCGATGTTGCGGATTATGCCTTTTCTTTTAAGCTCAAGCGCGTAGCCCGCCATGCCCTCGAAGCGATCCGTGAAATTTTCCTCGCTGTCCAGGAAAAAGAGCAGCCCGAGGTCAATATAATCCGTCCCGAGATGGCGCAGAAGATCCTCGAAATTCTTCTTTGCTGTGTTAAGGTCGCCGGTCATATCGAATTGGCCGTCTTTTTCCGCAGAGCCGATATGCCCCTGTATGATCATTTTGTCGCGGCGGCTGCCCAGCGCCCTGCCGATATCCCTGCGGACTTCCTCCTGCGGCATAAATAGATCCATGATATTTATCCCGCGGTCGAGGGATGCGTGGATTACTTCCTCAACTTGGCTGTATGGCTTGCCGACGAGATGCTCCGGCCCCAGGCCGATTACGCTGACATCCATGCCTGTCCTTCCGAGCTTGCGGTACTGCATATGCGGTGCCTCCTTTAATTTTACGGTAAGCGGTATATGAGTTACCCGCCACAACCTATTAGCTATGGCGGGTATTGCTGTGTTAAAAAAACTTCACCAATGTTCCGTCTTTTATCATTTGCATATTTCTTTTATGCCTTAGATCCAGAAGGGTTGTCCCAAATACCTTGGCTTCGCTTTCTTTTTCATCTTTCAGTAAAGCGCTGCCGGCCTTGCCGTCTTTAACTAATTCGCCGCCGACAGCCGCCTTGATACGCATAATATCCTTTGTATGTAAAATAGCGTGCCCCAGCTCGTGCGCCATGAGCTTGCGCAGTTCTTTCACCGGGTCTTGATAACTGCCCTTCGATACCGCTTTTTCTAACAGACCTTCTGGAAGATAAATGACAAGCTTGCCGCCTTCATATACAGTATAGCCCGATTGCTTGGCGCTTTTCAGATAGCCCACATATATTTGAAGATTTTCAAATGCGGAACATATCTCTGCTTTTTCTTTTATTAAGTGGGCGTATGCAGTTTTTCCCTGCAAAGCAGCTCTCATTCTTTTGTCTAAATCAATTAAGAGGTCATCGCGCAACGACGGGCTTTCTTTCTTCAAGATAGAATTGCAGGCAGCGAGCGCATGGGACAAGTGATGTTTCAGCGAAAGTTCATTGACTTCCCTTGCCCTCGCTTTTGCTTTCTTGTCATCCCCGGGCAATTATGTCACCTCCACTTTCTGTTTACGATAGTGGTGAGCATAGCTTCGTACTGTATAAGCAGTTCGTTGGGCTTATCAATCTCCGCAATACAGTTTCCTACTATCGCAATGTCAAAATTATCAAACAGAAAGTCTATTTTGTCCTTTATTTCGGAAAGGCCGGTAAATTCCTCAATTATTTTGTCTGCGGCATCAAACGAAGCCGCTATTTCTATCATGGAAATTATCAGCCTATTCCTGCCTGTCAGTTTTTTATTTGGCATAAGACTATCTCCCCACGCTCATTTATATCCTTATTGTATGCACCGTGAGCGCGAAATTACACATCCTCCCCCGCGGGTTCTTCTTGATCCGGCGCCTCGCCAACCTCCGGCGGTGCGGCTTCATAGACCAGCCCGCCGTCTGTATCCTCGGCGTTTTCGGTTTCCCGGTTGGCGTTTTGTGCTTCCAGAAGCGCGCGGATGGACAGGCTTACGCGCTTTTTCTCGTAGTCGATGCCTGTGATAAGCACGTCAACCTCCTGCCCTGTCTTCAGCACGTCGCCGGGTTTTTCCACGCGCTCGGTGGAAATTTGGCTGACGTGGATAAGCCCGTCTACGCCCGGGATCAGGCGGGCAAACGCGCCGAATGGGGTAAGCGAAACGATTTCCACAGCCGCGGTGTCCCCGGCGGCGTACTTCGAGCGCAGAACCTCCCACGGGTTGTCCTCGGTTTTTTTATAGCCAAGGGAGATCTTCTTTTTCTCGGGGTCGATATCTTTGATGTAAACCTCGACAATGTCGCCTATGGCCAGAACATCGGAGGGGTGCTTTACCCTGCTCCAGGAAAGCTCGGAGATATGCACCATGCCGTCCACGCCGCCCAGGTCAACAAACGCGCCGTAGCTAGTCAGCGATTTTACCGCGCCGTTGTATATGTTGCCCACGGCGGCGGCTTCCCAAAATTTAGCTTCAAGCGCCCTGTTCTGTTCGCGGAGGGCAGCGCGGATTGAACCCACCGCCCTGCGCCTTTGGCGGTTGACTTCTAAAATGCGGAAGCTGACCTTTTGGCGGAGCATAGGCTCAAGCTCCTGCCCGCGTGCTACGGTTGCCTGTGACGCGGGGATGAACACGCGCACGCCGCTTGTAAGCGCGAGAAGGCCGCCTTTTACAATTTCCACTACAACGCCTTCTAAAATTTCCTCGGTATCCGCGGCCGCCATTACTTTTTCAAAGCCCGCCATTGCGTCAAGGCGTTTTTTGGAGAGCATCGCGGTGCCCTCGACATCGTTGACGCGCTGGACAAGCAGCTCCAGCTCGTCCCCGACAGCGACAAGCTCGGAGAGCTTTGCGTTCGGGTCGTCGGTGAATTCGTTCATGGGTATATAGCCCGACTGCTTCGTGCCGACTTCGACAGCGATCTCGTTAGGCCCCACGTTCGTGACAGTGGCCTTGACCCTTTCCCCTGTATGGATAGTTTTGAATGAAGAATCGAGCATTTCCTCGAAGCTTTCTTCTTCCGGGTGATTCAAAACGTCGCTCATGATTTTGTGTACCTCCTTAATTATGAACGCCGGGGTGGATGCTCCGGCCGTTACTCCGATGCGCTGTGCGCCTTCTAACCTGATACCGGACAAGCTTTCCGGCCCCTCGATATGGAAGGTGCGGCAATGCCCGCGGCATACCTGCGCCAGCTTTACGGTGTTGCTGCTGTCTTTGCCGCCGACGACGACCATGACATCGCTTTCCCGTGCAAGCCGCGCGGCTTCATTTTGCCGCAATATCGTAGCATTACATATTGTATCAAAAACAGTCAGGTTTGTATACACATTTTTTGCGAAATCTCTGCATTTTTTCCATTCTGACGCGTTAAATGTGGTTTGTGCCAGCAAAACACAGCTTTTTTGCCGGGAAAGGCTGTGTTTTTCGGCAATTTCCCCCAGTTCGGCAAGGCTGCTAAAGCAGTGCCACTCGCCCGAAATATGCCCGATTGTGCCGATAACCTCCGGGTGTGTGCGCTCCCCCGCGATAAGTATTACCTTTCCCATGGCGGACTGCTCCGCCGCGATAGTATGCACGCGGCGGACATCGGGGCAGGTCGCATCGGCGTAGGGTATGCCAAGGCGCTCAAGCTCGTCATAGACGTGCTTCCCCACGCCATGCGCGCGGATAAGCACGGTATAGCCGGGGGGCGCGTCTTGCGGGCTGTCTATTACAACAGCGCCAAGCCCCGCCAGCCGTTTTACCATTTGCGGGTTGTGGATAACGGGACCTAATGTTGCGATTTTCGTCCCGGCGTTTAAAAGGCCCTCGGCTTTTTCTACGGCGCGCTTTACGCCGAAGCAGTAGCCGGAGTGCGGGGCAACGGTGATTGTGGGCATGGTTAGGTCAAGCGCGGCGTTACCACGCATACACATTCGGTGCCGCGCCGCCCGGCCCCGGGAAAATCTCATCAAGGCGCTTCATTGTGCTTTCGTCCAATTTAACTTCTAGAGATTTCAGCAGGTCGTCCATTTGCCCTGCTGTACGCGGGCCGATTACCGGGCTGTCTACGGCGGGGTTTGCCAGCAGCCACGCGATCGCAACCGTGTTTTGGCTGTGTCCAAGATCACCGCACAGCGCGTCAAAATCAAGCAGCTGCTGTTTTTGGTATCCGTCCAGCCCGGCAAACTGCTTGGAGCGTCCGTCCGCCGCTTTGTTGAGCGCGTTGCCGGACAGGAACCCGCCGTCCAGCGGCCCCCAGGGGACAATCCCGATGCCGTGGTACATTGCGGAGGGCAAAACCTCCAGCTCCGGCAAACGGCAGTTCAGGTTGTATTTATGCTGCTCCGCGATGATCCCGAGGAAATGGCGGCTCTTTGCGGCGGCTTGAGCCACGGCAAGGTCCCAGCCCGCGAAGTTGCTGGAGGCGGCGTAGCCGATTTTCCCCGCGCCGATCTCTACCTCATACGCGCCCCAAATCTCATCCCAGGTGACATTGCGGTCGATGTGGTGCATATAATAAAGCTCAACAAAATCGGTCTGAAGGCGCGACAAAGAGCCTTCCAAACGGCGGCGGAGCTTAAACGCGGAAAGCCCCTGCGCGGAGTTGGGACCGTCGGCTTTGACGCATATGTCCTCGTGGAATTTTGTCGCAAGGACAACGCGCTCCCGCCGCCCGCCGCCCTGCGCGAACCAGCGGCCGACGATCCTCTCCGTTGTGCCGGAGTTTTCGCCCCAGCCGTAGATGTCGGCGGTATCAAAGAAATTGATCCCAGCGTCCAGCGCGATGTCCATTATGCGCAACGCCTCCTTCTCGTCGGTGCTTACGCCGAAATTCATGGTGCCGAGGCACAGCCTGCTGACCTTTAGGCCTGTCCTGCCAAGTGATGTATACTGCATAATCAGCCCCCCAAAAATAATATAGTTTTCTCTTCTGATGGTAGCATATTTGAGGAATTAAGGCAAGGGGGGCGGCGCGCTGCGCGCAGGATTTAGGTTTTAGGATTGAGGATTTAGGAAGGGAAGGATTTATAAGCTCCGTCCTTTTCCTGAAATCTGAAACCTTATTCCTAAAACCTGCGCGAAGCGCAAAACACCCGTCACGAAGCGATAAATCGCTTCGCGCCACCCTCTTTAAAAAGAGGGTACGTCCTAAAATTGCTTTGCGCTTTTTGATGAAAAGATAAATCTTATTGTAGCCTTACCCTCTTTTTTAAAGAGGGTGGCTTCAAAGCGGCTTGCCGCTTTGAAGACGGGTGTTTTGGTGTTTTGTATTCGCGCAGGTTTTAGGATTGAG
>WRLS01000121.1 GCA_009776345.1 Oscillospiraceae bacterium
GGCCCCCAGCCCCCTGAGCCGCGTTTTTCTTTGTTACTTTCTTTTTGGCGGGACAAAAAGAAAGTAAATAATGCGTCGCGGAGCGCGCTTGTGCAGCTATAATAAAAAGAAAGCATATTGCACAGGTTTCACACTTCACATTTCCCGGCAACTGCGAAATTTGTGCTTTCTTCCCTTACTAATTCCCATTTTCCAGCAGCGTTATTGCTTCAATATGCGCGGTGCGGGGGAATAGGTCCACGGCGCAGGCTTTTACAACGGCGTAGCCGTGCGCTGCCAGCAGTTTGCAGTCCCTTGCAAGCGTGGCGGGGCTACACGAAATATACACGATTTTCTGTGGATTTATGTCTATTATGCCCGCGATTGCCTCGGGTGAGATGCCCTTTCTCGGCGGGTCGAGGATGACTGTATCCGGGCGGCGCCCTATTTCGCGCATGATTTGCGCCGCGTCAGCCGCGTCCCCGTGATAAAACCGCGCGTTTGCAACTGCGTTGGCGGCGGCGTTTCTGCGGGCGTCTTGGGCTGCTTGCGCGACGGATTCCACGCCGATTATCATCCCCGCGTTTTTTGCCATTGAAAGCCCGATCGCGCCCGCGCCGCAGTATAAATCCAATAAGATGTGGTCCCGCTTCGGGGCGGCATATTCGAGCGCTTTTTTATAGAGAAGCTCCGCCGCGCCGCGGTTGACTTGATAAAAGGACCGCGCCGAAAGGCTCAGCTCTATCCCGCACAGGATATCGCAAATTCTGCCGTCCCCATACAAAACCCGCTCCGCATCACCGAGGATCACATTGTCGCGGCGGCGGTTTTCGCTCAGCAGGATTGTTTTAATTCCCGGAAACGCGCTGACAAGCCCCTGCGCAAGCTCCGCCTCGCCCGGGATGCCGGAGCCGTTTATTACAATGCAGGCCATGATCTGCCCCGTCGCTTCACCGATGCGCAGATACAGCGTGCGCACAAGGCCGCTGTGATTTTTTTCGTCATATGGCGCAATGCCGCGCCTGTCCAGCCAATCGCAGACATATCCCGCGATGTCCCCGAAAACTTGCGGCTGGAGAAGGCAGTCACCCACCGGGACCGGCGCGTGGGACCGCTTGGCAAAAAAGCCCGCGCGGGTTTTTCCGTTGTATAATCGGATTGGATACGCGGCTTTATTGCGGTACCGTGATTCACGCGGGGATGGGACAGGGCTTTCCATCGGCGCGTCGATGCCGCCGATGCGCAAAAGATTTTCTTTTACCCATCTGCCTTTGATTTCAAGCTCCGCCCGATAATCCATATGGCGCAGCGAACAGCCCCCGCACCTGCCGAAAACAGGGCAATCGGGGTCAATACGGTGCGGCGACGGTGAGGTGATTTCCTCGATAATCCCATACGCGCAGCCCGAGCGTACTTTTACCACGCGCGCGATGATTTCATCCCCGATAGCAGTCCCCGGCACAAAGACCACAAGCCCGCCATTATAACGCGCAAGGCCGTTCCCGTCGCTTGCGACATCGGTGATTTTCAGGTTGACGCGCTGATTTTTAGTCAGTTCGATGGCAATGCATCCCCTAATTTGTTAATTGATTGACGCGCCAAACAATCAAAAACCCGGGCGGCAACCGCTCGGGCTTTTATCTGCGCAGTTTACTTTTTTTACTTGAAATAAATGTTTACCACAGACACAGCCAGCACGATAACAAAAAACGCTATGCCAAAATATTTTGTCCAACGCCCAAGCACCGCGTCCAGCGTCCGCCCCTGGTTTTTGTTATAGTAAGAATCGCCGCCGGTCAAGGCGCCGATGCCGCCCTTTGGGCTTTCCTGCATAAGGATCATAACCGCGATGCCGGCACATACAATAATTAGGATAATACCGGCGATAATATCAAGCGCTCCCATTTGCCACAGTCCTTTCAAAGCCGATGAATTGTTGTTTGTAAAGTCTAACATATATTGCGGCGGAATGCAAGCTTTATTTTAATTTTAACACGCGAATCTAATTTATATACGGGTTTCGCAGATAGAATATAATACGAAGCGCGATTATTTACTTTCTTTTTGCGCCGCCAAAAAGAAAGTAACAAAGAAAAGGCGGCTTAGGGGGCTGGGGGCCGCTGCCCCCGCTCGCCCCCTAAGAACCCCCGCGACCCCCCGCAGAAATCGAAGACTCCACACTTGCCAGTACGACAGACCAAGTACAACCACCACGCATCATCTGCCTTCCGCTTTCGCCTTGCGAGGCTCAAATGCTGGGCGCGGGGAAAAAGATAATATGAAAAAGAGAAAACGAATTTTCCCCCGCTTTTTAAACCTTCACTTAGCAGTGTAGCTTTGATGGACACAAATCTACAAAGGCAAGCAGGTACAAACCTAAAGGAAAGAGCGACGCCAGGCACAAATCTGCGCACGTAATAACAGCGGAAAAAGTCTTTGATTTCTTTTTCATAATTCCTTTTTCCGCGTTCGAGACCTGGAGCTCGGCTCGGCTGAGCGATTGGGCGGATTATAGGGCAAAGCATATGACGTGCGCGATGAAAGGCACTAATCTATGCGGCTTGTCGAAATGGGGGTTCGGGGTCTCCCCGGCGCGTTTGCTTCTTTGCGCGAACAAAGAAGAGCCTCCGCGGCTTGAGCGGTTAGGCTGTGCGCAGCTACAATGAGAAACGAACATAACGTAGGCACGAGTTATGGGTTTTTCATTTCACATTCATCGGCAACCGCGAAACTCGTATTATAGTATATTTTACAAACTATCATTCTTTCACCTAAATTAGATTCACGTGTTAATTTTAAATCCACTCAAGCGTGCGCATGATATAAATCCCCGCGGATAAAGTGAAGGATGAAAAAAATGTTGTGACAATCAGAATATTTGACGCCAGCGGACCGTCGCCGCCAAGCTCTGTCGCCATGGCGTAGGAGGATATCGCAACCGGCGCGCCGAATAAAATATAAAACAGGAAAAGGTCCGCGCCGCGGAACCCCATCGCGTAGCAGGCGGCGATCACCGCGACGGGCATGAGGATAAGCTTGATGATAGATGAAAAAATCGACGGCCTGAGGCGGCTTGTCGCGGCCTCCATGTTAAAAAGCCCGCCTATCGCAAGAAGCCCCAGGGGCGTGGCTGTCGCGCCGATAAAATCTATTGTCTGCATGACCATACCGGGGATGGGCAGACGTATCCAGCTTACGAAAAAACCTGCCATAATCGCGATTAAAAGCGGCGTAGTGACAATCCCGACCATCAGGCGTTTTATGTTTATTTTATCGCCGCTTACCCCTCTTGCCACTAAAACCAGCACGGACAAGGTGCTGTAAACAGGGATGACCGCCGCCATCGCGATAGAGGCCGGGACCGCGGCTTCGGGGCCGACAACGGCGGTTGCCAAGGGGATGCCCAGCAGTACAAAGTTTCCGCGGAATGCCCCCTGCACCAATGTCCCGATAATCCGTTTGTCGCGGAAGCAAAGCTCGGCTATCAGCCAAATGACCGAGAAGGTCGCAAAGATCAAAAACGCCGCCGCAAGCATGAACGACCGGTTTTCGGGCGTAAACCCTTTAACCGCCGATGTCGTGGAAAACAGGCTGAGCGGCAGCGCCAAACGGTACACGAATTTATTCAGGCTGTCCAGAAAAGCGTCGGGGAGAAATTTCAGGCGCTTTAAAAGATAGCCCGTTAAAATTAACAGGAAAAACGGCATGACCTTGTCCAAGCTGAAAAGTAAGTCACTGCGCATATAATTATATCCCTTACTTTGTCCCGAAAATCCGGTCGCCGGCGTCGCCCAGCCCGGGGATTATGTATTTATGGCTGTCCAAGTGGCTGTCCAGCGCGGCGCAATAAATCTGCACATCGGGATGTGCGGTTATCAACGCGCGCAGGCCTTCCGGCGCGGCGATGATGCACATAAACTTTATTGTTGTTACCCCGCGCTCTTTTACAAGTGAAATCGCGTCCACCGCCGAGCCGCCCGTCGCGAGCATCGGGTCGAGGACGATAACCTCGCGCTCCTGTATGTCGGAGGGCAGCTTACAGTAATATTCAACAGGCAGGGCGGTTTCCGGGTTGCGGTAAATGCCGATATGCCCTACCTTCGCGGCGGGGATAAGCGACAGTATGCCGTCCACCATGCCAAGCCCCGCGCGCAGTATCGGGATTGCGGCGAGCTTCCTGCCCGCGATAACTTTTGTGTGGGCGGGCCCCATCGGGGTTTCGATCTCGGTTTCCTCAAGCGGGAGGTCGCGCGTGGCTTCGTAACACATCAGCATCGTGATTTCGGAGCAAAGCTCGCGGAATTCTTTAGAGCCGGTGTTTTTATCGCGCAAAAAAGACAGCTTGTGCTGGATGAGCGGGTGGTTGAAGATAATCGGCTTGTTGTCCATGTTTTACCATCCTCTATAATTTATTTTGCAATTCCCGTTCCGCTTGCGGCAGCCTGAGATAGCTCGGCACTAAATCCCCCGCGCAGACAAGCTGCGCTTCGTCCATATCTGCGGCGATCTCGGCAATGCAGGACGCGCGCTGGTGGAGAAGATGCGGCGGGGCGGTTTCAATGCCGTCAAGATCTTCCATCTCACTCTTGCAAAGCTGTGCGCCGTCCCCGGCAAGCAGCTTTGCCCCCGGCAGTTCAGAGAGCCGCGCTTTTAGCTCGCGGACAGAAATGGCGTCATCATCGCATAATCGTTGAAGATTATCCGCGCCGCCCTCAAAGAGCGCCGTGTACACCTGCCCGCGCCGCGCGTCCATAACCGGTGCGATCACGCCCGAAAAAAAACGGACATTCGCGGCAAGGCAGTGCAGAGCCGATACCCCCGCACACGGTTTATCCAGCGCCAGCGCCATTGCCTTTACAGCGGAAAGCCCGATCCTCAGCCCCGTAAACGAACCCGGCCCGGAAGACACAGCAAAGCGGTCAATTTCCCGCAGAGTGATTTTCGCGCTTTGCAGCATAGCCTGTGTCATCGGCATGATAGTTTGGCTGTGGGTCAGCCCGGCGTTGCAGTAAAATTCCGCAAGCACGGCGCCGTCCTTCCAAACCGCGCAGGACGCCGCGCGCGATGATGTATCCAACGCAAGCACAGTCAAGGCGCGCCCCCCTTTTCAATGGTTATAACGCGGATGTCCCCGCCGCCGTGTTCCATGCTGACAATGATTGTGTTTTCCGGCAAATAACGGGCGATGTTCTCACTCCATTCTACAGCCAAAAACGCGCCGCTGTCAAGATAATCGAAAAAACCCGCCGCGTGCAGGCTTTCGCTGTCAAAGGCCCTGTACATATCAAAATGGCAAAGCACGGCTGTTTTACTGCGGTATTCGTGGACAAGCGCGAAGGTCGGGCTGGAAACATTATCCGCGATGCCAAGCCCTTCGGCAAGCCCGCGCACAAACGCGGTTTTGCCCACGCCAAGCCCGCCCCGGAACGCGACAACATCCCCCGGACGCAGGGCCTTTGCGAGATCTGCGGCAAGGGCGCGGGTTTCTTTTTCGGAGTTTGTGATGTGTTTTGTCATAGCTGCCTTACCGGTATCTTCCCTTCCTAAAGCCTAAAACCTAATTTCCTGCCGAAGGCTGTAGGGGCGGCAACCTGCCGCCCGCAATTCCCCTCTTTGGAGGGGTGGCGCGGATGCGCCGGGGTGGTTATAACGGGATTTCATCTTCGGTTAATTTTCACCGCTCAAGCCGCGGGGGTTGTTACTTTGGAACACGGCTACAGCAGCGCGCTCCGCGACGCATAATTTACTTTCTTTTTGCGCCGCCAAAAAGAAAGTAACAAAGAAAAACGCGGCTCAGGGGGCTGGGGGCCGCTACCCCCGCTCGCCCCCTAAGAACCCCCGCGACCCCCCGCAGAGGCTGTAGAAGCCACACTTGCCAGCACGGCAAGCAAAGAGCAACCAACATGATGTATCTGCCTTCCGCTTTCGCCTTGCGAGGCTCAAATGCTGGGCGCGGGGAAAAAGATAATAGGAAAAAAGCATATTATATATTTTTCCCCGCTTTCTAAACCTTCAGTTAGCATTGTAGTTTTGTGTCACACTGAAGGGAAGAAACTTATTGCTTCTTCTCTTACTAATCTTAGCTTTACAATGTAAGTGCAACAAAAAGAATGACTCAAGAAGCCAAAGCCTGTAAAATGGTAGTTGAAGAGACAACCAAAGACAGGAGGCGGCAAAATGAGCCATTACACCCATCTTAC
>WRLS01000122.1 GCA_009776345.1 Oscillospiraceae bacterium
GGGGTCTCCCCGGCGCGTTTTGGTTACTTTGCCGCGTTGCAAAGTAACTGCCCCCGCGGCATGAGCGGTGAAAAACTGCCGAAGATAAAAGCGCGTTAAAACCACCCCGGCGCTTCGCGTCACCCCTCCAAGGAGGGGAATTTCGGGCGGGCGTCCCTACATCCCCCTTAATCGTGAAACCTGCCGAAGGCGCAACCCCCGCCGACTGCGGTCGGCACCCCCTTCGTCGCGAAGGGGGCAAGGGCGGGCGGCAGGTTGCCGCCCCTACGCAAAACACCCGTCACGAAGCGATAAATCGCTTCGCGTCACCCTCTTTAAAAAAGAGGGTAAGGCTACAACAAAATTTATTCTTTCACATAATGGCGCAAAGCAACCGCAGGACGTACCCTCTTTTTAAAGAGAGTGGAACGGGTGTTTTCAATTACGCATTACACATCACCGCAGTGTCACCGCAACCAGCATCGTCCCCTCCTCCAGCGTTACAACGGGGTTTGTGTCTGCAAACTCGTTGCTGACCGCGCGCGGGTCGTCAAAGCTCAAGTCGTAGCGGTCCAGGGCATATTTCGCGCCGGATATGCACACGCCTCTGCATATGTCCGAGAACGCAAACACGGAAAACAGGCAGCCCTCACGCTTTGGCACGGTGAGTTTGCCTGGCGCGGTAAGCATGAACATTTCGCTTTTGCCGTCGGCGGCGGATACGCGCAGCCCCGCGCGGGAAAGGCGCGCCATTGTCTGCAGATTTGCTATTGTGTGGTCGGGCCTGCCGCCGCCTATGCCGATAAATACAACCTCGCTGAAATTCATGCGCAGGGCTTCCATTGCGGCGATGTAGGTGTCCGTGTAGTCCTTTTCCGCGGGGAGGGTTATGGCGGGGATACCGGCGGGGATCTCGCCGATTGAATCAAAATCCCCTACAAGCAAATCGGGTTTTACGCTTAGCTTTTCGCAATGATTGTAGCCGCTGTCCGCGCATATTATAAATGCGCCGGGCGGTATTTTTTTTGCCGCCGATTTATAGCACAGCACTTCCCCGCCGCAGAGGATTACACAGGAGCTTGCCTTTCCCATTCCTTCAAGTCCTTTACCTCGTTATAAAGCCGTACATAGCTTTCGTGCCTGGTTTTCCCGAGCTTCCCGCAGCGCAGGGCGTCCAGCACCGCGCAGCCGGTTTCTTTTGTATGGGAGCAGTCCGCGAAACGGCAATTTCCCAGATATGGCTCCATATCGCGGAAGCACCATGGCAGGCTTTCTTTTCCGATGGGGCTTAGCCGCAAAATTTCCACGGAGGAAAAACCCGGTGTGTCCGCAATCAGCGCGCCGTTGGGCAATTCAAACAGCTCCACGTGGCGGGTTGTGTGCCGCCCGCGCCCAAGCTTTTTGCTTATCTCCCCGACCTGCAAATCAAAGCCCGGGGCAAGCGCGTTGAGAAGGCTGGATTTCCCCACGCCGCTGTTGCCGGAAAACGCGCAGAGCTTACCCGATAAACTGTCATAAAGCCCGGGGACGCCCTCCCCCGTCAATGCCGCCGTGATATGTACCGGATAACCTGCCCTCCGGTAAATTTCGGCAAGCGGGGCAGGGTCGGCAAGGTCGGGCTTTGTCACCGCGATTATAGGCTCGATGTCCTTATGCTCCAGCACGGCTAGGAATTTGTCGGTCACAAAGAGATTCGGCGCGGGCTCAGCCGCCGAAACCACCACGACCATGTAATCCAAGTTTGCGACAGGCGGGCGGGCTATAAGGTTTTTGCGCGGTGATATCCCCGTGACGGTGCCTGTGCCGCTGCCGTCCTCGCGGTATGACACAATATCGCCGACATAGGGGCTTTCGCCGCCTTTTCGGAACAGCCCGCGCGCGCGGCATTCCAGCATATTTTGCCCATGCGCGATGTAATAATAGCCGCCGGTCGCTTTGATTATCCTGCCTTCCATAAGCTTACCTGAAGTCCTCCGAATCGGACCTGTTGCGCCCTTCCCTGAACCGCCCGGTGTAGAGGTTGAGATAATATTCGATATAGCGCCGCTGGTCGATGTAGGTGGTTATAAGGATTTCCTCGCCCATGTCGGCGTCCATCGGGATTGAGAAGGTCGGGTTCCAAATTATGCCTTCTTCAAGCGGGTTGAGCGTTGCCTCCGCCATGACGGAATTGCCCTCCGCCGAACGCGCGCGGATTGTGATCATCCTGTCAACCTCCGGCAGCGGGATCGAAATTGTGTAGCGGCGCATGGTTTCTTCGCTGATTACCACGTCAATTGCCGTGCCCTCCGGCCTTCTGCCCGAACCCGGCTCCTGGGAGATTATTGTCCCGGTGGGCTTGTCGCTGGGTTCTATCATAACCTCGCCCAGGCGAAGGCCCGCCATCTCAAGCAGCCTCTGCGCGTTTTCAACATTAAGACCTTCGAGGTTGGGGACGTCTACGTCCCTGGCTTCGGGGCCGCGGCTTACATAGACGGTGACAACATCTGTAGCGCCGACAACCGTGTCCCTGGACGGGTTTGTGTAGACCACGCTGCCGATCGGCACGGAGTCGCTGAACATACGCTCGTCCTTGTACGTGATGCCGAGGTCGCGCAGCCTTGCGAAGGTCTGCATTGCGTCGCGCCCCTCAAAGTTCGGCAGGCTTACCGTCCGCGGCCCGAGGCTTACGCTGACGCGCACGGTGGAGCCTTGCTTGACAGGCGTGTTTGCGCGCGGCCGCTGTGAAAACACAAGCCCGATGCCGTAATCCTCATTGTGTTCGGATTCTTCGGAGATAATCTCGTACTTATCGCTGTACATGGCGGTGATGGTATCGAATTTAAGCCCGATGAAATCCGGCAGGATCTCGTCCTCCACCTGCACGAAGGGGTTGTTGTACATTATCATCATGCCGATAAAGCTCAGCGACGCTATCACAAAGGCGAGCGTGACGCCTGTGAGCATGGGGATATATGGGGTTTTTTTCCGTCTTGGCATAAGCTCCTCTTGAGGCTCTTTGGGCGCGGGCGGCGTTTTCGCGGTTCTTGAGGATGGAGATTTCGGCGTGCGGGAGTATTTTTTCTGCTTTGCCGCTTCGCTTTCCCTGTCCATGTATTTATACTGGAACTGCGCGTCCGGGTTCTGCTTGAACAGCTCTATGTCGGCTATCATCTCCGCCGCGCTCCGGTAGCGTTTGGACGCGTCCTTTTGCATAGCGCGGACGGTGATGTCCTCCAGCCCTTCGGGGATGTCCGGGTTTATAGACCGCGGGAGCGCCGCCTTTGCCTGTATTTGTTTTATGGCGACGGAAACGGCGGTGTCGGCCTCGAACGGGAGCCTGCCCGTGAGCATCTCAAACAGCATGACGCCCACGGAATATATATCGGATTTTTCGTCCGTGTTGTCGCCCATTGCCTGCTCGGGGCTGATATAGTGGACGGAGCCGATCGCCCTGTCTGTTATCGTGCGGACCTCGCTTCTGGCAAAGCGGGCGATGCCGAAATCCGTGACTTTGATCTCGCCGTTTTCGAGCAGCATGATGTTGTGCGGCTTTATGTCGCGGTGGACGATGCCTTTGTCGTGCGCGTGCTGCAATGCGCGCAGGATTTGCAGGGAGAAGTGTACGGCTTCCCGCCAGCGGACAATATTCTGGCGCTCGATATAGTCCTTGAGCGTGATGCCGTCAATGTATTCCATTACGATATAATGCATGGAGCTTGTAAAGCTTACGTCATACACGCGCACAATGTTGGGGTGCGCCATTACGGCGATTGCCTTGGATTCGTTTTTAAAACGGCGCAGGAACTCGTCGTTTTCCAAAAACTCATCCCGCAGGATCTTAACGGCGACATCCCGCCCGTCGATGATATCATATGCCTTGTAGACATTGGACATCCCGCCGGTGCCTATAAGCTCCTGTATCGCGTAGCGGCCCTCCAGCCGTTTGCCAAGGTATTTATTCATATGGTAATCCTTTATTTTTCGCTTGCCATAATAACAGCGGTTATGTTATCCGTGGTCCCTGCACTGAGCGCGAGGTCTATGAGTGTCTTGGCGTTGGATTCCTTCACGCACCTGCTAAGTAAACCGTATGTTATTTCGGGGTCCATGTATGGGTACAGGCCGTCCGAGCAGAGCAGCGCGATGTCCCCGGGCTTAAGATGCTCCGCGAAGAAGTCGGGCTCCACCGTAGGGGACGCGCCGACCGCCCGCGTGACATAATGGCGCTTGGGGTGGCGCTTGGCGTCCTCTTCGCTTATCTCCCCGATGTCCACAAGCATCTGCACAACCGTATGGTCCTTGGTGAGCTGGCGGCGGCCGCCCGGGGAGAATATATAGACACGGGAATCCCCGACAGACGCGACATAAAGCGTATCGCCGATAAGCACGGCTAAAAGGATCGTCGTACTCATCCCCGTGAGCTTTTCGTCCCCCGACGCTTTTTCGTGGATGACGGCGTTTGCCCCCGCTATGGCGGACGAAAGCACGGAGCGCAGGGAAAGCTCGCTCATGCCCTCCCTCAATTCCCGCCGAAGGACCTCGCCGGTAAGCCCGACGGCGGTTTGGGACGCGATTTCCCCGCCGTTTTCGCCGCCGAGGCCGTCGCAGAGTATGCCGAAGGCTATGCGGGCGGAAATTTGCCCGCAATCAAAGCAGTCCTGGTTTGTCGGCCGTGTAAGGCCGATGTCGGTGTGTCCGAATGACCGGTTCAAGGTGACCTCCGCAAGTAGTAGTTAGGAATTAGGAATTAGGAATTAGTGGGACGGAACTTCCTCCTGCCTAAGCTGGCCGCACGCCGCGTTTATGTCGCTGCCCAGTCGCCTGCGCACTGTTGTTGTGATGCCTTTTTCGGTCAGGATTTTCGCGAAACCGGCCGCGTTGCTTTGCCCCGGAGCGCGGTAGGGTTTGCCGGGGACATCATTCAGCCGGATCAGGTTGACGTGGCTTTTCGTGCCCTTTAGCTTTGCGGCGAGCTGCGCGGCGTGTTCGGGGCGGTCGTTTACATTATCTATCAGGGCGTATTCATAGCTTACGCGCCGCCCGGTTTTGTCAAAATAACGCTTGCAGGAGGACAGCAGCGCGTCAATCGGCCACTTGTTGTTTATAGGCATGAGCTGATTTCTGATTTCGTCGTTTGGCGCGTGGAGCGAAACCGAAAGCGTTATCCCAAGCTTATAATCGGCAAGCCCGTCTATTTTATCGGCCAAGCCGCAGGTCGAAAGCGATATGCGGCGCGCGCTTAAATTAAAGCCGCCGGGCGATGAGATAAGCTCCAAAAACCTTAATGTATTTTCAAAATTGTCCAGCGGCTCCCCGATGCCCATCAGCACCACGCCGGAAACCCGGTTAGCGGGGGTTTGAGTTTCGAGGTCTTTTTGCGCGGTGTAGACTTCATCAAGCATTTCTCCCGCTGTCAGGTCCCGCGCAAAGCCCCCGGTATCAGACGCGCAAAAGGCGCATCCCATTTTACAGCCCGCCTGTGTGGAAATACAGACGCTCGTGCCGTGGCGGTAATGCATGACCGCGGATTCCACGGTGCATCCATCGTAAAGCCCATATAGGTATTTTACCGTACTGTCTATGTCGGAAACAAGCCTTTTTTTAGTTTTTATTGGATTTAATGTAAATTTTTCATTACATTTATCCCTTAACGCGAGCGGAAGGCTGCTCATTTCGTTAAAACTGCCCACTCTTTTTTTGTGGAGCCAGCTGAAAACCTGCCGCGCGCGGAAGGGCTGCTCGCCCATTTCCGTAAAAATTTCGGCGAGCTGCGGCTGCGTCATGGATTTTATGTCGGGTTTTATCAATGTGGGGGCCCTCCTGCCCGAACGTAAAAGTCCGGTCGATTATTCGCGGTCGGGGGTGGAACCCCGACCCTACGGCGCTGCGCGCAGGTTTTAGGAATAAGGTTATAGGTTTTAGGGTAGGGTCGGCAACCTGCCGCCCGCATTGCACAATGCGATACGGTAATTTGCGGGCGACCGCGAGGGTCGCCCCTACGGTGCATTGAATATTACGTTGTGTTGATTTCGGGCGGCAGGTTGCCGCCCCTACACATCATAACATACGATTTGCATTGTAGGGCGAGGGCTTGCCCCCGCCGATATGCCACCCCGTTTTTACGGCGGGGGGAAGCCCCCCCCCCCCCCCCAAACCCCAATCCCAAAACCCCAAACCCGCGCCGCGCCCCCCCCCCCCCTCAAAACCCACAAAAAAA
>WRLS01000123.1 GCA_009776345.1 Oscillospiraceae bacterium
AGTGTCATGAATTAGCAGATACCGGTAGGGGCGCCACCCTGCCGCCCGCCTGTTATCGCCAAACGTTGTTGTAGGGGACGCGCCCCTGCGCGTCCCGAAAAACCGAACCGCATCGAACAATGCGGGACGCGCGGGGGCGCGTCCCCTACCGGGTATTTGCGGTTTCGCCAAGCGGTTAGAAACCGCCCCTACAGCACAAACCAACACGTTTATGACATAACCAACAATCCCTATACCCGATATACCCACCCGAACGGATCAGCTTTCTTGCAAAGCTGGATGCCGGTTAGCTCATCATAGAGCGTTTGTGCCACCTTGCCGATCTTGCCGCCGGTGAGCTTCATGACTTCATCTTTCCAGCCAAGCTCGCCGATGGGGGAAACCACCGCCGCCGTGCCGGTGGCGAAGGCTTCGTCAAGCCGCCCGGCTTTGTAGGCGTCATACACCTCGTCGGTGGTGATGGGGCGCTCGGTTACTGTATAACCGAGACTGCGGAGCAGCTCGACGGAGCTTTTGCGGGTGATCCCCGCGAGGATCGTTTCGCTTGTGGGGGGGGTGATAACCTCGCCGCTGATTACAAAGAACGCGTTTGACGTGCCGATTTCCTCGACATAGCGGCGTTCCTTACCGTCAAGCCACATCACCTGCGCGTAGCCGTTGGCGGCCGCCAGCTTCTGCGCCAGCATCGTGCCCGCGTAGTTGCCCGCGCATTTCGCGTAGCCTGTCCCTCCCGCGCCCGCGCGGGTATATTTATCCTCTACAAAGATGCGCACAGGCGACATCCCCTCCTTGTAGTAGCTGCCCACAGGCGAAAGGATTGTCAGGAAGAGATAGCTGTCGGATGCGGTAACGCCGAGGACAGGGTCGGTGGCGAGGATGAACGGGCGGATATACAGTGAGGTGCCATCGCCCGAGGGAATCCAGCCGCGTTCGGTATTTACCAGCTCGCGGATAGCATCAAGGGTAAAATCTTCATCAAGCGTGGGGATGCAAAGCCGCTCAAGACCGGTGTTCATGCGCTTTATATTCTCGCGCGGGCGAAACATCACTATTTCGCCGCCGCCGGTTTTGTAAGCCTTCAGCCCCTCAAATATGAGCTGGCCGTAATGCAGGCTTGAGGTGGCGGGGTCAAGCGAAAGAGGACCGTATGGGACGATGCGGGCATCATGCCAGCCCTTTGCACCGGTGTAGTTGATTGCCAGCATGTAGTCGGTGGTGAGCTTGCCGAACCCAAGCGAGCTTTCGTCCGTGGGCTTTTGCTTTAGCTCCGCGCGTTTTTCAAAGCGTAGGTTTTCCATTTTCAGCACTCCTATCTCATTAGCTGACTACTAATATATCATAAATCAGGCGGCATGAAAAGAAAAATCTTTTCAAACGGAAATGTTTGTGCTATATTTATATCAACCGGAACTGCTATCGCTGCAAAAAGAAAGGAAAACCGTTATGGAATACCGCATCTCAAACCGTATGCAGGGGCTTAGGCCCTCCGCGATCCGTGAGATTTTTAAATACGCGGGCGACCCCTCGGTCATCTCGCTGGCGGCGGGCGACCCCGCGCCCGAAAGCCTGCCCGTGGCGGAGATGAAAGAAATCCTATCCGCCCTGCTCGACGAAAACCCGATGGCGGCGCTGCTCTACTCCCAAAGCGAGGGGCACCCGCCGTTCAGGGCGGCGGTGAAGGAATACGCGGCGCGGGTGTACGGGGCGTTCGGCCCGGATGATGAGCTGATCATTACCTCCGGCGCGCAGCAATGCATGGATTTAACCTGCAAAACCCTGTGCAACGAGGGCGATACCATTATTTGCGAGGACCCCAGCTTTATCGGGTCACTCAACTGCTTTCGCTCCTACAACGTCAATCTTGTTGGCGTGCCGATGGAGCATGACGGCATTGATCTTGAAAAACTCGAAGCCGCGCTCAAATCGAACCCGCACACCCGGTTTCTCTACCTGATACCAAACTTCCAGAACCCCACGGGGATAACCATGAGCATGGAAAAACGCCGCGCTGTATACGAACTGGCGAAGATGCACGGCGTACTCATCCTTGAGGACAACCCCTACGGCGACCTTCGCTTCGAGGGCGAAAACCTCCCCGCGATCAAATCAATGGATACAGAGGGCATAGTAATCTACGCGGGGACATTCTCGAAGATACTGTCAACCGGGATGCGCGTGGGCTATCTCATCGCCCCGCGGGAGCTGATGGGCAAGATTGTAGTTGCCAAGCAGTGTACCGACGTTCACACCGGTATGTTAGGCCAGCTGCTCTGCCACCGCTTCCTTGCCGAACGCGATATTTGCGCGCATGTGGAGGCTAACAAAAAAATCTATGCCGAAAAATGCCGGCTGATGCTCGGCGAGATGGAAAAGGGCTTCCCCGCGGGGGTCACCTGGACAAAACCGCAGGGCGGGCTGTTTATCTGGTGTACTATGCCAAAGCATGTGGACGGCGCGGATTTTGCCATGCGGCTGGTGCGTGACCATAAGGTTTGCGTTGTGCCCGGCGGCGCGTTCGCTGTGGATTCTAAAAGCGCTGCACACGCAAACTGCTTCCGCATGAATTTTTCAACGCCCTCGCCGGAAAAGATTATAAAGGGCGTTGGCATCGCGGGGAATTTGCTTAGGGAAATGATTTAAATGATTTAGCGGAGGGTAAAATGGATACAGCAATATTCGGCACCACAAAACAAATCTATGACCGGCTGGAGGATGCGTTATCCAAAACGGTTTTTGAGAACCGGCTGCTATGGAATTTAACAGGGGATTATAAGTTTATAGACAACATCATAAAAACATTCCCGGAGTTTGATTCGCATAACAGGGATGCGATCAATGACCATTTTTTGCAGCAAAACAGGGAAATTATCGCATATGGGCGGGGCGGTGTGTTTACTTCGTTTTCGTTAATATGCGATAAAGTAAAACTCGCCGCCGTATGTGACGGGGATGAAAACAAGCGGGAAATGCTAAAGGAAAGATATAACGTTATTTCACCGGAAGAATTAAAGATACGCTTTCCCGAAAGCTATGTTGTTATCACAACGCTGTCGGACAAATACAATTCCGAAATATATGAAAACCTGGTAAGGATGGGGTTTCAAAGGGAACAAATACTGGTGTTCAAGGATTTTCTGAAATCAAGAGGCTCTGAGTTGTTTCCGCCGTATTTTGTCCCGGGAATCGTCAAGCCTGTTGCGCAGGATGAAGTTTTTATAGATGCCGGGTGTTTTAATGGGAATGATTGCGTTGAATTTAAAAAATGGTGCGGCGGAAGCTATAAAAAAATAATCGCGTTCGAGCCGAATCCGGCGCAATATCAGAAGTGTAAAGATATTTTAAAGGATTTTGGCAATCTTGAGATATACCCATACGGGCTTTGGAATGAAAATACCGAGTTGCGGTTTTACGAATGGGGGCCCGGTTCCCGGATCAGCAAAAATCAAGAGGAAGAAACAACAACAATCAAAACGGTAAAGCTTGACGGTATATTAAACGGGGAAAAAGCGACGTTCATAAAGATGGATATAGAAGGGGCTGAGTTAAATGCGTTAAAAGGCGCGGAACAAACCATCTTGAAGCACCGGCCCAAGCTGGCGGTTTGCGTATATCACAAGCTCGAGGATATATGGGAGATCCCGTCTTACATTTTATCCTTGCATAACGATTACAAGATTTATTTCAGGCAGCATTCCGTTCGCCAAACCGAAACAGTGTTTTATGCTGTCTAAAACCAAAGGGGTGTAACCATGGAACAAACCACGAGAAGAAAAATATCCTATTCGGGGATACAGCCAAGCGGCGTGATCCACCTTGCCAACTATATCGGCGCCTTGCGCAACTGGGTGGCATTGCAGGAGGAATACGACTGCTTTTACTGCATTGTGGATATGCACGCGATTACAGTTCGGCAAGACCCCAGGGATTTGCGCGAAAACACGATCGCGGCATACGCAATGGGCGTTGCCTGCGGGATCGACCCCGTGAAAAGCATCTTCTACATCCAGAGCCACGCGCCCGCCCACGGGGAGCTTGCGTGGGTCCTCAACTGCTACACACCCTTCGGCGAGCTTGGCCGCATGACGCAGTTTAAGGAGAAATCCGAAACCCACGCGGATAACATCAACGCGGGGCTGTTCACCTATCCCGTGCTTCAAGCGGCGGATATCCTGCTATACGATTCCGACGTTGTGCCTGTGGGCGAGGATCAAAAACAGCACCTTGAGCTTTCGCGGAACATCGCTGTGCGCTTCAACGGCATTTACGGGGATGTGTTCCGCGTGCCGGAGCCGTTTATCTCAAAGTCCGGCGCGCGTATTATGAGCCTTGCCGACCCCGCCAAGAAAATGAGCAAGTCCGACCCGAATCCGCGCAGTTATATCTCGATGCTCGACCCGCGCGATACCGTCATCAAGAAATTCAAATCCGCGGTGACCGACAGCGAATCCGAGGTGTGCTTTCGCGAGGGCAAGGACGGCATTAACAATCTGATGATCATTTACGGCGTGGTAGCGGGCAAAACAAACAACGAGATCGAACGCGAATTCGCGGGCAGGGGCTACGGCGATTTCAAAATGGCGGTGGGGGAATCCGTCGCGGATTTCCTTTCCCCCATCCAGGAAAAATATCACGGGCTGATGGCAGACAGGGCGTATATTGAAGGCTGCTGGAAATCGGGCGGCGAACGCGCCCGCGCGATCTCGAACCGCACAATGGCGACAGTGCTGGAGAAAGTCGGCATGGTGCGGCGGTGAGCGGCAAAAACAGCAAAAACCGCCATGCTTTCACACAGCGGCCAATGCTTTTGGTTGAGGTATGTTTTGAGGAGGTTGAGCGCTTACCCGTAAACGATGCGGCTTCGTTTATCCATCGGGCATGAACCCAGTATAGACCTGCTTTGTTAAGCGGCTGTTAACAAACATCGAAAAAATATTGTATTATTTGTAAAGATTAGAAATGGAGTGTGATCATGTGGAAAAGGTTGACAGAAGGCGCGAAAAAATCTATCAGTATATACTGAAAAGGCTCGGGGAGGGTGTTGCCCCCACTGTGCGGGAGATTTGCACGGACTTAAATATCCCGTCTACATCCACCGTGCATACCGACCTGCATCATTTCATGGGCACCGGGCTGATCGAAATGCAGGAAGGCCGCAACCGCACGATAAAATTGCCGGGAACAGCCGGCGCGCATGTGCCGCTTTTGGGCACGGTGACAGCCGGACAGCCGATTCTGGCGGTGCAGAACATTGAGCGGTATCTTCCCGTGGCGCTTACAGGTGTGCCGGGAAAGGAAATGTTTGCCCTGCATGTGAAGGGTGACAGCATGATGAACGCCGCTATACTTGACGGCGATATCGTCGTGGTGGAAAGCACCCCCGTGGCTGAAAACGGCGAGATCGTGGTAGCGCTGCTCGACGACGAGGCCACCGTGAAACGCTTTTACCGCGATGGCAAAAACATACGGCTTCAGCCCGAAAACGATGACTATGAACCAATTATTACCGATAAAGCCGAAATCATCGGCAGGGTTGTTTCGATCATGCGCTTTTATAAATGATTGCCAGATGCAGTATATGTATAGCCGGGCTTCTATGCCCGGCCGGGTGTTTTAGTCGCGGCGTTCGGTGAGTATAACGTCACGTTCCCTGAACAGCAGGGCAATAGACCAAATACCGCCAAGGGCCACCAAGGTGTAGATAATGCGGCTTATCGTCGTGCCCGCGCCGCCGAACGCATAGGCGATCAGGTCGAACTGGAAGAGGCCCACAAGCCCCCAGTTAAGCGCGCCGATGATGACTAATAGAAGCGCAATGCGATTCATCATTAAAGAATACCTCCTGTTTTGCTTTTTTAACAATTATGTCTGTGTTATTATTTTCAGGAGCGCCCACATTATACTGCATAAATTTCGCAGTATCGCCAATACTATTACAGGTTTTATGCTGAATTTATCCTTGTGCATCAAGGAAGACTGCGTTTGCTTCGGCAACAAAAACCATTGGCCGGATTTTTTCCGGCCAATTACTTTTATTGGCAACCAATGAAAATAAAAGCTTTACTTTAACGTATATTTATGATATACTTGCGTGGATGTTTATATACCTTTGTCATGGATTTGGGAAATCACCGGCCTTTTTCTAAG
>WRLS01000124.1 GCA_009776345.1 Oscillospiraceae bacterium
CAAAGGACAACCCCCGGCACTACGTGCCACCCCCTTCGTGCGCGAAGGGGGCATTAACCCCTAAACCTGCTTCCCATTTCACACTTCCCGCAAACTGCGCAACTTGCAATCCTAAAACCTCAATCCTGTGCGGAACGCAAAAACACCCGTCACGAAGCGATAAATCACTTCGTGCCACCCTCTTTAAAAAAGAGGGTAAGGCTACAGCAAAATTTATTCTTTCACAATAAAAGCACAAAGCAACCGTAGGACGTACCCTCTTTTTTAAAGAGGGTGGCATCACTGCGAGTGGTCGCAGTGATGACGGGTGTTTTGCCTTCGGCAGGTTTTAGGATTGAGGTTATAGGTTTTAGGGAAAGGACAAATCTTTTAGTTTCTTCCCTTCCTAAATCCTCATTCCTAAAACCTTAATCCTGCGCGCTCCGCGCCGCCGCCACCGCGAAAAATCCGCCGCCGGTTTCTTCTTGCCCAAACACATACGCCGCGAAATACCGCAGGTCGTCCATGGCGTGGTCGTTTTCTTTAACAGGCACATCTCCGCCTTGGCCGCTTTCCGCCCATGAGTAAAGCGAAAATTCCCGTATGCAGTCCGCGCAGCTTTTATGTATTAGGATGCGGCGGTTTTTCAGCGCAGCGCTCACGGTCCTGATCCCGTCGGAAACAGCGTTGCGCGCCGGCATTGCACGAAGGCTCCCGCGCCGCCTTACGCATTGGATGAAGCTCGCCGCGGAAGGGTCGATTATCACGGCTTCTACAGGCAACCCGCCCGCGAGGGTTTCTAAATCATCCGCGTATTCATCGTCGGTTTTCTGAACACCCGCAAGGCGGGAGTCGTAGTAAAACTCCCGGATCCGCACCCAAGAACCGCCGCTTTCGCCCCAAAGCCCGAAGGATGCCGGGTTTACCGTGCCGTAATCACAGGAGATAATATACCGTGTACAGGCAGGCACATAATCGATGACATTATTCTCCCGGGAGAACATCGGGTAAACAAGCCCGGTCGCCTGTACCCATTCCCCTTTGATATAGCGCCGGTAAAACAGGCCGGAATACAGCCCGCTGTACCGTTTCAGCATTGCGGGGGAAAGGGTCGGGTTGTCCTTCATTGTGAAATGCAGGTAACAGGCGTTTTTCTTTTTCGGGTCGCGCACCCACTCCTTGTAAAACCAATGATGCGGGGACTGCGGGTTGCAGTTGAACCAGAATTTGGAGCCCTCCACCGAGCATCTGGCGAGCGCCTGCTGCACAAAAGAGCGCGGCATCAGCGCCGCCTCGTCAAACAATACGCCCGCCAGGGTCACGCCCTGGATTAAAGCGGCGGAGCCTTCATCCTTGCCGCCGTAGAGATAGTAGCGGTTTTCCTTGCCTTTATAACGTATCAGCAGTATGCTTCGGGATACTTTAAAGTCACAGGATACACCCATCTCTTTTAAATGCCCCAGCAGCGGCGTGACCATATTGCGCACAAGGGATGTGACGGTTTTGCCGCATAAGGCGAAATCGCGCCTGTTAAAGCAATGCATACTCCACATCACGAACGACAGGGAAAGGCATAGGGTTTTGCCGCTCCTGACCGCACCGTCGCAGATAATCGCGTCGCACCGGCTGTACCGTGAAGACGGTAGCCACCAATTCATGACCGTGAGCTGCTTTTTGGAAAATGTACTAATCATGGACATCATCCGCGTGCGTGACAGGGCTTTCAAGGGCGGTTACGCTTCTTTCCAGCGCGGAAATTAGGGATTTCCCGGTTTCTTTTCCGCTTTTCCGCTCACGGCTCCAGCGCAGAAGGGCTTCCAGCGCCTTTGAACGGTCGGCGAGCTTCAGCTCCACGCCGCCTTTTTGCCGCTTCAGCTCACTCACACAGTAAAGGTCAGGGAACGCGCTGAATAAATGCTCGGCTTCCCCGTCCCCATCCGCGGTAAACGCCAGCTTAACCGCGTCCTGCGCGGGACCAAACGCAACACGGCAAAGCCCCGCCAGTGCACGGTATTCCACATCGCCGCCGGCAAGCCGCCGCTGCCATGCCCCGATATGCCGCCGCACCTCCACCCGATCCAGCAGATCGGGGGCATCCCCTGCACGGTAGCCCGCGCGCACTGCCGCTTCCTCCGGGTTTTGCAGCCGCGCCATGTAATAGCAGAACCGCCGCTCCCGTATATCAAGCGCGGGTTTTGCCATAATCATTGCATTCCTCCTTTGCAGTATTCATCTGTCATGCAAATTTAACCGCCGGTTTGCGCCTTCACCCTTACAAACAAAAACAGGCATTTGGTCCCGAATCGGGAAAAATGCCTGCGATTTTTATAGATTTTTTATGTGATTCTACTTATTGCACAAAAATAATAATATATTTAGTGTATAATGACAATTGGAATATATACCAGCGGGATGGGGGTTTACGATAGAAAAACCGGGGCGGCGATGCCCCGGTTTGTGCATGAATGCAGACATTACTTTACAGTACGTTTCACTGCTTCGATGAAGGCCGGCGGGTTGACTATATTGTTAGTTGCTGTATCATTGAGAAGTTTTACGAGGCGGGTGTTGGAGATGTTTGGATTAACCTGATAAGCCATTGCGATAACGCCTGCGACATATGACGATGATGTGTCATTAACCCACCATCCTTCCTTGTCGTTACTGTTGATATTCTTATATGATTTATTAGTCCATGCTAATGTTCTTCTAACTGATGGAGCATGAATAAGTCTTTCATTACGATAATAATTGTTATTGCCGGGGATGCCGACTTTAGCCATATTCACATCATCAGGGCTGTTAGAGTCATAATACCCATTTTCTACAAGAACAGTCAGCAATGCATTCACGCCCCACCCCGGCCCGCGCGTCCCGATAACGACGACACCCTCTTTTTCTGCCTTTTCTAAAGTTTGATAATAAACCTTTGCTCCTACGGTAAGGTCCTCCTTAGTGTCAAATCTTCCAAAACTATCAACCACGATAACCCGAATTTTGTCCTCTTTTGAGAGTGATTTGTTCTTTTCAAGTACCCATTCAATACCGCCGACTATAGACGGCCATTCTGCCCTTTTCGCTTTGTAACCGGGTGTTTGGTCTACATTCATTCCAATCATATATAGGTTAGCACCGGGTGCTGTGCCAACCGTCTTTCCGACGATTGCACTAACTTTCGCATATATAGATGGAATATTCGATTTGGCGTCCCATCCAATATTTACGTATTCTTTTATCCTGCCGTCAAATTCGGGGTGAGTAAAATTTTTAAGGTTGTCATTTCTTATACCCAAACCAATAAAAGCCACACTTACACCTTTGCCGGTAATACCGCTCTTGTGGAGCGCACGGACACCGAGGCCGGGGTTTTTACCGGCTTCATTGGCGGTCGATGCCATCGCTGTTACTGACATAGAAACCAAAAGCACGATTACCATTGATATGCTGATAAATTTTTTCATGGCCGGTACCTCCATTATTTGGTGCAATATGGATATTATATCATAATATTGCAAAAGACGCAAACCCACGTCAATCTAATTTATGTGATTATGTACAAATAATCGCATCGCATCGTACAGGGCAGGACGCGCAGGGGCGCGTCCCTACAAAACACCCGGCTTCAAAGCGTAACCGCTTTGAAGCCACCCTCTTTAAAAAAGAGGGTACGTCCTACGATTGCTTCGCGCTTATATTGTGAAAGAATAAATCTCGTTGTAGCTTTACCCTCTTTTTAAAGAGGGTGGCACCGTGACGACTTGTTCGTCGCGGTGACGGGTGTTTTGCCTTCGGCAGGATTTAGGTTTTAGGATTGAGGTTTTAGGAATGGAAGAAATTTGTCGTTACGTCCCTTACTAATTCCTAATTCCCAGTTCCTAATTCCTATCTGCGCAGCACCCCATCACTTATCACAATATCACCGGCCCTGGGCGTGGAGAAATGCACATAGCCCTTGTCGTCCACGCGGTAGGTGACGCTGCGCAGCAACGCGCGGGTGTTCTTTTCGGCGTCGTAGGTGTAAAACACAAGGTTATCTGTCTTTATCCCAACCTTAAGCGCAAAGGCCGCCGCCATGCCGAAATCGCCCTTCTGCCCAAGGCTTATTACTGCGATGTCGTTTTTGTAAAACCGCCGGAAACGCTCGTCTGTCTTTCGCGCGCCTTCAGACAATGTCGACGCGGAAAGGTCTATGCTTTTTGTCGCCCTTGCGGGGTTAATGCTGACACGCACATCCAAAGCCCCCGTGGATGTCATGCTGTCCATATTCAGTCTGACCGGCGTATTCCCGGCGGCGGCGCTCATCGCTTTCATTGTTTCCAGTGAAATCGCCGAGCCATTTCGCATCCCGACAACCGCTGTGCGCCCGGCCGCAGCCGCCGCGACGGCTTTGCGGGTCGCGTCCACCACCGCGCTTTGGCTTACAGGCGATGCGCCGGAAGACCTTGCCCCGGCGGCGCTCCCGGTGTTTGCCGGTTCGTCATCTTCGTCCGCAAAAGCACCGGGGTCGTTGAACCGCGCAAAATGCTGGGTCCAGTGATATTCGTTCGGCGATATCTCCACGCAGCCCGCCGCCATGCTGTTATATCGTGGATTAAGCATATTCGCGTTATGGCCGGGAGAAGCTATCCACGCTTCCACAACATCCCTTGGCGACAGAAGATACCCGCCCGCAAGGTTTTCGCCCCACGCGGAAAGCCCCGACTTCAGCGACGAGGCCAGCACAGTGTCCCAGGGCTGGCCGCTCGGGCGTATATGCCTGCTGTTATTGCCTCTAGTGCCGCCTTGGGCGACAACGCTCGCCTCCGCGGCGCGCTGCATTGAGGGCCCCGCCAGGCTCGAGGACCACGAAAGGGTACTAAGGCCGTTTTGCCTCCGATGCTCATTTGTAAGCCTGAAGACCTCCCGCGCGAAGTCGGCCCTGTTTGTGAACGCAAACCGTTCGATGCCGCTGCCGGTGTCAATATTATAAGTCTCCGCATGGGCAGCGTAAACCGGGGCGAGCAGCAAAGCCGCCGCCAAGATTATCGCCGATAGCTTTTTCAGTGAAATTTTCATCTCTTTTCCTCCCGAAATATTTTCATTGAAAATAATACCATAAAATACTATGTTTGTCGATTATTATATTGACGTTTCTATGCTATTGCGGTAAAATGGTTCTTGTAAAGCTGTGCCTATGCCCGCTATTTATGCACAGGCAAAAAATCCGGGGGGCGCCATGCAAGACGCGTTGGCACGAAGGCAAGTAAAAATATCGCCGTCTATTTTGGCGTGTGATTTTTCGCGGCTGGGCGAACAGGTTTCGGACGTGGAACGCGCCGGGGCGGATATGCTGCACCTGGACGTGATGGACGGCCATTTTGTCCCGAACCTGTCTATAGGCCCCGGCGTAATAAAAAGCCTGCGCGCGGTATCGGGGCTGGTATTCGACACGCATCTTATGATTACACATCCGCTTGCTTATATAAAAGCGTTTGCCGAAGCCGGCTGTGATATACTCACATTCCACATTGAATGTGCCGACAATATTTCCCGCACGCTCGCCGAGATCCAAAAACACGGCATGAAACCGGGGCTTTCCGTAAAGCCAAACACGCCCGCAAGCGCGGTCTTCCCGTATCTCGGGGATATCGCCATGGCGCTTGTAATGACGGTGGAGCCGGGATTCGGCGGGCAAGCTTTCATCGGCGAGATGTGCGTCAAAATATCCGAGCTGCGCGAAGAAATCACAAGGCGCGGGCTGAATACCGACATTGAAGTTGACGGCGGCATCGACGCCTCTACCGCGCCCCTTGCAATAAACAGCGGCGCAAATATTCTGGTAGCCGGCTCGTCGGTGTTCGGGGCGGAAGATTACGCACACGCGATAAAAAACCTGCGCAGCGCCGCGAAGCGGCGCAGGATTAAGGATTAAGGTTTTAGGTTTTAGGAAAAGGACAAAACTTACTGTAGCTTTACCCTCTTTTTTAAAGAGGGTGGCACCGTGACGACTTGTTCGTCGCGGTGACGGGTGTTTTGCCCTTGCCCTACAAACCACCCCGTCCGGCTGCGCCGTCCACCCCTCCAAAGGAGGGGAATTTAGGATAAAACAGGGCGTAATTCCCCTCCTTTGGAGGGGTGGACG
>WRLS01000125.1 GCA_009776345.1 Oscillospiraceae bacterium
CGCCCCCTTCGCGCACGAAGGGGGTGCCGCCCGCGGGCGGCGGGGTTTGTTTCCCGTAATTTGTCGCCAAAAGACACCCCCCGACACTTCGTGCCACCCCCTTCGTGCGCGAAGGGGGCAAAAAAATACGTAAAAATGTTGAATGTTCGGTAATTTGCGGGCGGCAGATTGCCGCCCCTACGCAAAACCGTTTTTTTAATTATGCATTACGAATTATCCCCATCGTCCTCATCGCCCCCATCATCCCCATCAGCATCCACCGGCCAGCCGTTTTGCAGGAAATCGAGATATTCCTCGAGGCATAAATTATTCGAGGAAATAAAATGCGCGGCATCTGTGCCTACATATCTGTAATGCCACGGCTCGTACTCTATCCCTGTTATAGCTGTTTTGTCTTTTGGGTAGCGGATAACAAAGCCGTAATCCTTCGCGTTGACACTCAGCCAGGCAAAGGCGTGGGTGTCTTCAAAGCCCTCGTCAAGCTCGGTATATACAGGCGTTGTGATATCTACAGCAAGCCCGGTGTGATGCTCGCTTTCCCCGGGAAAGGCGATATACAGGGCGGTGGAGGCTTCGGCAAGCGCTTCGGTAAGGCCTTCGGTTTCAATTAGAAATTGCTTGCGGCGTTCAAATATGCCCACCTGCTGCTCGTATGTGCGGAAGCCCGAAATAATAGTGAGGGTTATGCCGTCGGCTTTTGCGGCGTTGACCATCCTGAGCAGCGGGTCGAAGATTCTCGCGTCCACCATTATATCGCCCGTGATGTTTTCAAGGTCGGGCAGGTAGCCGCCGGGTATAGGGTTTGCTTTGTTTACTAAAATCAGGCTCCACAAATCAGCCGCACCGGGACCGGCTGGCGGCTGTATTTGGGGCGTGATGCCTTCCGGGGCGGTGTCAGCATTATCATCGGGGGGCGGCGCTATGTCCGCGTCAACAGGGGAAACATCCGGTATGTCAGCCATTGCGGGCAGACCCTCCTCTGCCGGCATCTCTGTTTGTGTGATGCCGGCGATCATCATTCCGATCCATATTCCAAAACCTGTGAGCAGCGCCATGCCCAAAAGCAGCAAGGTTACCCGCCGCCGCCTGTGTTTGCGCTGCATAGATATTTTACTGCTTTGTGACATTGGTATTCTCCGGAATCGCTTGCTATGTACTTAGTTATTCGGCCAGGTCGTCCACAATTTTAGCCGCCCAGCCCACCGCGGCATTTACATCGGCATCGGTAATTTTACCCTGCCCGAAAAGCCCTGCCTTCACCGCGCATTTATGCGGCTCGCCCACGATATTGATGCCCTTGGCTTTTACCGCGTCCACAAGCCCCTGCACACCGTCAAATTTCGCGCCGACCGCGCAAAGCGCGACATTCTTTGTCCTTGCGGTGGTAAGGTCATTGCACAGGGCGGCGACGCTTTTGTCGGCCTTTGCGCCCTTCATCTCAAAGACGATGAACGCGAGTTTCTCGTTCTCAATTGGATAGGCAGGGGGGATTTTGTCGCATCCCGCTTTTTGGTCCGACGAGATTGCGAGCGCGATGCGCTCTGCGTTTCCGGCAACGGAAAATTGGAGTATCCTCATTTTAAATTTCATGCGGTAAGCCTCATTTCTAAAATAGTTTATTTAAGCATCATAACATAATAATCCGTAAATGTCGATTATTATCTGTGTTTTTTACTGAATTATTGTATAATTGTCCGATGCGGTTTCCTTGCTCACGTGTTCAGTTGTTTTTATGACACGGATTTTAAGCGGCTTTGCGCCGAGGTTTATTTCGATTATATCGTTTTCCCTTACCTCATAAGAAGCGCGCGCCGCCTTGCCGTTAACGATTACGCGCTGCGCGTCGCAGGCCTCATTGGCGACAGTGCGGCGTTTTATGATCCTGCTTACCTTTAGGTATTTGTCCAGACGCATATATATGCCCCCTCATTTATTTATCTCCGACAGCTCCGCCGCGCGGTTTGCGCACGCCCTGAACCCCGCGCGAACCGCATTGCCGAAGCCGTGTTCCTCAAAAGCGTCAAGCCCCGCCAGCGTTGTGCCGCCGGGGGAGCAGACCTCCTCGATCAATTTGCTTGCGGGCTTGCCGGATTCCAGCAGCATTTTTGCGCTGCCGATCATGGTTTGGCAGAAAAGCCGCATCGCGGCATCCGGGCAAATGCCTAGGGCGGCAGCCTCGGCTATTATCAGCTCCGCGAACTTATACAGGAACGCGGGGCCGCTGCCGTTGATGGGTATAATCTCGTTCATTTTATCCGGCGGTATCTCCTGCGTAACCCCTGCGGCACCGAAAAGTGAACAGGCAAAGCGGAAATCCTCCGGCGTAGCGGGTTCGGCCCTCGACAGTGCCGTTGCGCCGAAGCCCAGCGTCAGCGGCATATTCGGCATAGCAAGCACGACCTTGCAATCGAAGCCTATCGCGGATTTTATTGTTTGCGCACTAACCCCCGCCGCTATCGAAATAAGCAGCTTGTCCGGTGTCATAGCCGGCGCGATTAAAGCAAGGACATCCCGCATCTGCTGCGGCTTTACGGCAAGTACAACAGCCGTGCATGACACTGTCAAGGCCGCGCCGTCATCGTAGACGGGATGCCCGGCGGCACGGTAAAGCCCGCGCTTTTGCGGGTCTATGTCCGTTACGGCGATATCACATTCGCGGAGCAGACCGCTTTTTAAGATGCCGCGGATGACAGCTCCCGCCATATTCCCCGCGCCGATGAAGCCTAGTTTCATATTCGGCTCCTTTCTTGTTCAGATGCGTCCAAACCATTTATAATCATAAAGACCCAAGCCAATTTTCAACGCGCAAGCCGTCAATATCTTTAAAATGTTTCTCATTATTTGTTATGAGCGTATAATTATTTGTCACGCACTGCGCTGCAATTAGCAAATCACCGTCGTCTATCATTGTGCCTGTGCGTTTGCGTTTTGAGTATATATCCGCGGCTGTATTCATATCTGCTTTAGTTAAGCTATTTATATTCAAACGGGCGCATAATTTATCAAATATACACAGCTTATTCACCGCATTGTTGACAAGCAAACCACGCCGCGTTTCGTAATAGGCTACGAGCGGTATTACAACCTTAACACCTAAACTTATTACACTGCCAAGCTTTTTGTCCAGGGCAGAATTACCGTTAAGAATATACGAAAGTATATTTGTGTCCAGCGCATAAATCATATTTCTGCCTCGCGAAATTTAACCCGCTCAAATTCCGCAAGCGGTTCATCATCTATATTTTTTAACTCGGCTAAAAAACTCTGCCAAGCCCGGATATTTTGATTTTCCGCTGCAAAATCGTCAAATATTGTAATATGGACCCGCTGCCGTTCCGGTATCTGAACCCTTTGCCCCGCAGTATAAAAATGCCCGTTTTCGAAATAACCTTCATATGCTTGCAGCTGCATAGATTTTCCCCTTTCATCTTCACTAGGGTCATTCTGAAAATCGGCAAATGAGCATTTTTCAGAATGACCCTAAAACCCCTACATCGCAATTCTACCACAAACCCCACGCAAATACAAGGCAATCGTTGACCCGGCGGGAGATTGCTGTTATACTGATGCAATGAAAACAACGATGCTCGGGAATACGGGGATAGAGGTTTCGCGGCTTTGTTTCGGCACGCTTACACTCGGCCCGCTGCAGGCAAACCTTCCCTTGGAGGAAGGCGCGGAAATTATCGCGCACGCGATACGCCGCGGCGTCACTTTTTTCGATACGGCACAGCTATACGGCACTTACGATCGGCTGCGGCGCGGGATGGAGTTTGCGGGGCGAGATGATATCATAATCTCAAGCAAAACCTATGCCTATGACGAAAAAAGCGCGTTGGAAGCGGTAGAGGAAGCGCGGAGGGAAACTAACCGCGATGTCATCGACGTTTTTCTTCTCCATGAACAGGAAAGCGATCTGACGCTCCGCGGGCATCGCGACGCTCTGGACGCGCTGTATTCATGCAAGGCCAAGGGGATTATCCGCGCGGTGGGGATATCCACGCATCACATAGCCGGAGTGCAGGCCGCCACACGGTTGGGGTTGGATGTTGTGCATCCGATTTTAAACATCGACGGGTTGGGCATCGCTGACGGCACGCGCGCGGAAATGGAGCTGGCTGTAAAGCGCGCGCGGGAAAAAGGGCTGGGCGTTTTTTCTATGAAGGCGCTGGGCGGCGGGAACCTTTTGAGAAAGGCGGATCAGGCGCTTGAATACGCGCTGGGGCAAAGCTGCATTGATAGCATCGCGGTTGGGATCCAAAGTATTGAAGAGCTGGACGCAAATATCGGTTTTTGGGGCAGCGGCGCGTTTACTGATGAAGAAAAGCGCACCCTGTCAAAAAAAACGCGAAAACTGCACATCGAGAATTGGTGTACGGGCTGCGGCGCTTGCGTAAAAAGATGCGGGCAAAACGCGCTTAGCCTTGGTTGCGCAAGTGTAGTGTGCGAACATGATAAATGTGTGCTTTGCGGATACTGCGCGTCAGTTTGCGAACAGTGGGCAATTAAGGTTGTATAAACAGCGCATCTGTGATACAATAATTTAAATATACAAAATAGGGGGTGCAGTTATGCCGTCAAAAGCAAAAGCCGCGCAGCAGGGCCTAGTGTACAAGGGCAGGCCGATGATACGCAGCGGCAATACAATATATTACGGTGATATGGCGGATGAACACGTCGCGATGCTCCAGCTTTTCGCTCCGGAGGCGTTAGCGGATATGAAACTGCCGGGGAAAGTTACCATACAGCTTATTTCCACGGATGAAACATTAAAGCCGCAGGAAAGGGTAAAAAAACGCGCGGAAAAAGATAATCTATATGAAGCGATAAATATCGCGGCGATTTGGCTGGAACGCATATAGGAAAGGGCGGATTATACGAATGGCTGATTTCAAAATCGGGATCATGACAGAATCCTTCAAACTGCCGCTGGAGCAGTCGCTTAAAAAAGCCCGGGAGCTATGTGTGGACGGCGTGCAGCTAAACGCGGCGTCGCGGGAACTTCCAGTAGACGAGGTCACGCCCGGGCGGATTAAAGAAGTGCGCGCGATGCTGGACAGTTACGGGCTTGAAGTTTCGGCGGTGTGCGGGGACTTCGGAGGGCACGGCTTTTGTGTGGAAGCCGACAACCCAGCGCGCATCGAAAGGTCAAAACGCGCGGTGGATATGACACTGGAGCTTGGCGGCAAAATTATTACCACGCATATCGGCGTTGTCCCGCCAGACCAAAACAGCAAGCGTTTTTCTGTTGTGCGGGACGCGTGCAATAAGCTCGCTGAATACGCGCATAAAAGCGGCGCGTTCTTCGCTATAGAAACAGGCCCGGAGCCGTCCGAAGTGCTTGCGCTGCTCCTGGACAGCTTAGACAGCAAGGGCGTGGGCGTAAATATGGACCCCGCAAATCTTGTAATGGTAATCGGCGAGGATCCTGTAAAAGCTGTACACAACCTTAAAGATTACATCGTACATACACACGCGAAGGACGGCGTAATGCGAAAACTGTGCGACCCGCAGGCCGTGTACGATTTCTTCGCCGAGGGCGGGATCGAGGATATGCGCCTGAGCGACTATTTCCTGGAAGTGCCTTTGGGGCAGGGGGACGTGGATTTCCCGGCGTATCTCGCGGCACTCGGGGAGATTGGGTTCGGCGGATTTTTGACGGTTGAGCGCGAGGTTGGCGGCACGCCGGAAGCCGACATCAAGCTGGCGGTAGAGTTTTTGCGCGGGCTTGTTTGAGCAATGGGGTTGTGATATGGAGATTATTTCACTTACAGATGCATATAAGGAAAAAGTTGAGCGGATAGTTGATGAAATTTATAGCGGAATGAAAATAGCCGTACATCGTGAATTGTTTGATTTGCGTGATTTACCTTGTCTAATTGCGCTTTCGGAACAGCGAGAAATACTCGGGTATTGCTATTACCGTTTTTCAAATAACGGATGTGAAATTATGGTTATTGAATCTATTATGCAAAATATAGGAGTAGGTTCCGCGTTAATAGATGCCGTAACTAGAATTGCTAATGGCGAAAATTGTAAGCGGGTTTATCTGACAACAACTAATGACAACTGCCAT
>WRLS01000126.1 GCA_009776345.1 Oscillospiraceae bacterium
AAGGGGGTGGCACGAAGTGCCGGGGGTTGTCTTGTGGCGGCGAATTGCAGGAAACAACCCCCGCCGTCTGCGGACGGCACCCCCTTCGTGCGCGAAGGGGGCAAAGAACACGCAATAATGTTGATTATTTTCTAATTTCTATTCGGGTCTGGTAAATTCCCTTTTTTTATGTTAAAATTCATATGTGGGGGAGTGAATGTGAAGCTGATCGCCGTAACCGCCGGAAAAGGCGGCGTTGGGAAATCATGTGTCGCGGCATATGCCGGCGCTGCTTTGGCGAAGGCGGGCAGGCGTGTGCTGTTGCTGGAGCTTGGCGCGCAAGCACGCTCTTTGGACACAATCCTGCACGCGCCGGGCGCGCTGATGACTGTACAGGATATCGCGCGCGGGGACTGCTCTGCGGGCGAGGCGATGGCGGATGTCCCCGGGTACGGCGATTTGTGCTTGATCCCGACAAGCCCCGTGCCATGCCGTGCGGTTGCGCCCGGTGAGCTTCTAACGTTGCTTGACAGCTTGCCCGCGGATATTGACTTTGTTATCGCGGACGGTGTGGACCCATGCTCTTTCCCCGTAAAAGCGGCGCATATGGTTTTGTTGGTCACAACGCCGGAGCTTTTATCTGTCCGCGCGGCGGCGGATACGGCCCGCCTGCTTGAAAACGCGGGCTGCGGGGAGCTTCGGCTGGTCATAAACAAGGTCCCGCCGCAGGTCGTGCCCATGAAGGGCATAGAGGATTTCGACGATATCATTGATATGACCGGCGCAAGGCTTATCGGTGTGATACCGCAAAGCCAAAAGCTGGCATACGCATCCAACAACACGGAGCCGTTGGGGGAAGATTCCCTCACGCCGCAGATTTTCGGCCGCATTGCCGCCAGGATAATGGGGGAAAATCCGCCGCTTCTGGTCTGTTAATATTATTTTGATGCCCCACCCCGGAAGGAGTATACTATAAATGAACATTGCCCTTATCGCACATGATTCCAAAAAGGAACTGATGGTGCAGTTTTGCATCGCCTACTGCGGGATACTCAGCCGCCACAGCCTTTGCGCGACCGGGACAACCGGCAAGCTCGTCAACGAAGCCACCGGCCTTGAAATTGTCCGATTCCTCAGTGGCGCACAGGGCGGCGACCAGCAGATTGCCTCCCGCATATCCTACAACGAGATCGACCTGCTGCTCTTTTTCCGCGACCCTATCACGGTGAGGTCCGGTGAAGTCAACGAGTCTACCTTGCTGCGCCTTTGTGATGTACACAATATCCCCATGGCAACGAACATCGCCACGGCGGAAGCGCTTATTCACGCACTTGAGCGCGGCGACCTTGATTGGCGGGATATCGTAAACCCGGTCAGATAAAGGGGGAATATTACCATGCCGCTGAAAACAAAACGAATACGCGGAACGCGCGACATCACACCGGCGGAAATACACAAATGGCGGTATGTCGAGCGCGCCGCCCTGGAAACAGCCGGGTGCTACGGCTTTGGTGAGGTGCGCACGCCCATCATCGAAAAAACGGAGCTTTTTATCAAAGGCACCGGGGAAAGCACCGATATTGTCACAAAAGAGATGTACAGCTTTAAAATGGGGCGCGAGGATATCTCGCTAAGGCCGGAGGGGACGCCGAACGCCGTCCGCGCCGCGCTGGAAAACGGCCTTTTGGGCGATGCCCTGCCGCTGAAGCTCTGTTATATCCAGCCAAACTTCCGCCACGAAAACCCGCAGGCAGGCCGTTACCGCCAGCACACACAGTTCGGCGTGGAGTGCTTTGGTGCGGCTTCGCCTTCTGCCGATGCTGAAGTTATACGCCTTGCGCGCGATTTGCTTGAGCGCCTGGGGATCGGAGATGTTACGCTGCATATAAACTCCATCGGCTGCCCGCAGTGCCGCCCGGGCTATAATGCCGCGCTGACCGAATATTACGAAACACGGTCGGACAAGCTGTGCGATATTTGCAGGGAGCGCCTTGTGCGCAACCCCCTGCGGCTTCTGGACTGCAAAAACGATACCTGTAAAGCTATCGCCCAAAACGCCCCAAAAACAATAGAAAAGCTGTGCGGCGATTGCTCCGGCCATTTTGATGGGCTGAAAAAACGCCTTGACGCGGTTGGGATAAATTATATAACCGACCCGCTGATCGTGCGCGGGCTGGATTATTACACCAAGACCGTGTTTGAGTTTATCTCAGACAAAATCGGCTCGCAGGCCACCGTTTGCGGCGGCGGGCGTTATGATGTCCTCATCGAGCAGATGGGCGGCCCGCCAACCCCCGGGCTTGGCTTCGGGATGGGGCTGGACAGGATCCTCATGGTCATGGAGGAAAACGGCGCGGATTTCCCCGTCCCGCGGACCTGCGATATATACATCGGCTCCATGGGCGAGGATGAAGGCATAAAGGCGCTTGCGCTGTCGTGCCATCTCAGGCGCGAAGGTTTTATCGCGCACTGTGACACGATGGGGCGCTCCGTAAAAGCGCAGATGAAGTACGCCAATAAAATCGGGGCGCGGTTCTCCTGCATCATCGGTTCAAACGAGCTTGAAACAGGAAAACTTTCGGTCAAGGATATGCAGACAGGGGAGGCGCAGGCCGTCCCGCTTGACGAAAAAGCTTTGGCGGGGTTTTTGTATGGGAAGTAGGCGGCGCAGTGCGCAGGTTTCAGGATTCAGGAAGTTAAGGATTCAAGGAAGGAAAGAAGCCTGTAGGGTCGGGGTTCCATCCCCGACCGGGCAAATGCGAATCGAATATTCGCGGTCGGGCATGGAAGCCCGACCCTACCCTAAAACCTGCGCGAAGCGCCGTAGGGGACGCACACCGGGGCGTCACGCCCTACAATGCAATTTTGATGATTGTCGGGAATTTCGGGACGCCCGGTGTGCGTCCCCTACGGACAACCCCCGCCGCCTACGGGCGGCACCCCCTTCGTGCGCGAAGGGGGCAAAAAGCGGGCGGCAGATTGCCGCCCCTACGAATTGCGGCTGTGTATAAGAAAACAGCAAGGGAAGAAAATCACCGTTTCTTCCCTTATTGTTTTCTTATTTCTGTCGCCTACATCTCAAGATAAGCCAGCGTCGCGGGCATCTCGTGCGCGGT
This sequence comes from Oscillospiraceae bacterium, assembly GCA_009776345.1. GTDB lineage: Bacteria > Bacillota > Clostridia > Oscillospirales > Ruminococcaceae > WRAV01. Next base: position 3,096 of record WRLS01000126.1, read on the forward strand.
GTTAATTTTGTCGGGCCCGGTTACAAGGTCAAAGCAGGACGCTATGATCTTGCCCTGATAGACAATCGGCTCCCCGGGCTGCTCCAGCCCGCCGCCGAAGCCGGATTTGTCCGGGCTTTGCGCCAAGCGCGTGATTTTGCCGCATGGCTCGACCTTCGCGATGGCGTTGACGGAAAAGTCGGCGACATACAGGTTGCCGTCTTCGTCAAAAGAAATGCCGTCCGTGGTTGTAAGCTGCTGCGGGTCCTTCGCCCATGGGAAATGGTCTTTGACCGAGCCGTCTTCGTTGAAGGTGGTTTTGTAGATCTCCCCGTCGCCGAAATTGCCTACATACATAACCCCGTCCCGGAAGGCGATGCCGTCCGCGCCGTATTGGCACTCGGGGTTATGCGTGATGTAAGTTACAAGCAGGTTTTTGTCCTCAAGCGTGTTTGTGATTTCGATATCCTCATCGTCAAAGTTAAAGCGGTAAACACTGCTTACCAGCTTGCCGGAAGGGTCCTTTACCGGGCTGTTCATGCTCTGTGTTGCGTAAATTTGGCCGTTCCAAATACGCACGCCGTTCGGATGCTCCATATTGTATGCGATGGTCTTCCACTGCGCGATTTTATCGCCATCCATTGTAACTTTGAGCATCCTGCCTTTGTTTTGAAGCTCCGGCGCGCCCGACCAGCCCTGGTTATCGCATAGATATACATCACACAGCCCGTCCTCGCGGTAATAAAGCGCCATCCCCATATTGCGGGCCTTGCCGGTCTGCGGATGTACTGGGACGTCAAACCATTTTGTGACCGCCCTTGTGTCCTTGTCAATGCGGACAACACAGCCGCTGGTGGACGTGTCCGCGAAATTCGGGCAGGATAAAATAAGATGGCCGTCCTTGTCGATGTCCATTCCGTCGGGTGTGTTTATATACTCGGGGAGATGCACGAACAGTTTTGGCTCTTGCATTTACATCACTCCTTTATAAATCTTATAGCTGGTTAAATTGAAAATACTATGGTATTTTCAATTCGCGGCGAACGCCGCGCGCCGCCGTAGGCGGCGTTAACCTTGCTGCATAGTGAGTTGCACGCTATGCGTGCCAGCGGGCTTTGCCCGCTGATTGAAAACGCTGTAACGTTTTCAATTTAACTCACTATATAAGGCCGACTGCTAATCAAACGTAATGACCATCTTTTTGGCTACCTGTTTGTTTTCGGTTTTCTCGAACCCTTCCAGTATCCGGTCAAAGGGCAGGATGTCGGAGATAAAATCGGACGGCACCAGCACGCCGGTTTTGATCCAATTAAGGACCGTGTTGTCCATCAGATACTCCTCATACTTAGACGGCCACTGCACAAAATGCACGTTCCAGTTATACGGCGCCTGCGACCAGTCCAGCTCCATGCCAAGCTGCGGCGCGATGCCGTAAACGCATATCTGCCCGTTGTACTTTACAAGCTTCATGGCTTCGTTGATCAGGCTGTTTATGCCCACGGCATCCACAACATGGTCAGCGCCGCCCGGGCAAAGCTCGCGGACTTTCTCCGTGCTGCCCGCGCCGCTTAGAAGCACATGGTCGGCGCCGAGGCGCGCCGCGTCTGCCAGCTTGTCCTCCACAATGTCCAGGGCGATGATTTTGCCCGCGCCGAGAAGGCTTGCGAATTTTATAAAGCACAGCCCGACCGGCCCGCAGCCGTAGATTACGACAGTTTCGTTTTCCTTAAAGCCAAAACGCTTAATCGCGCTTAAAACCTCGCGGAAGGTGACGATCATAACGGCGTCTGTGTCGCTGACATAATCCGGCACGATTGTCTGGGCGTAGTAGCCCTCGTTAAAGCCGGGGGTTTCACAGCCCAGCCCGCAGAGCGCGGCGGCTTCGAAGTCCCCTACAACCGCATATTCGGAGAAGCCGCCCCATCCGGGAAATACACCGTCCAAGGTTTCCTCCACATACGGGAGCATCACGCGGTCGCCAATTTTAAACTTCTTTACCTTAGCGCCTGTTTCGATAACCCTGCCGACGGCTTCATGCCCGAGTGTGCAGGGGTATGTACCGAAATTTTTAAACTGCCCGTGGACGATTTTCATGTCTGTGCCCGCGCATACGCCGCAGCTTAACATTTTTACCAGCGCCTGATGCTCGCCGATTTTAGGCATAGGCAAATCGCGCACAGACAGCGCGCCGCCTTTTTCGACTACAAGGGATTTCATGCGGCTACTCCTTTCCGCAGGCTTCGAGGATTACTTTCATCTGCAGGCCGTCTTGCCCGAGCTGCATAAGCTCTACGCGCACGCCGTTGGGGTCCATTGTCCAGCACTGCCAGTTGCCGTCGCTGCCCTGCTGGGGCTTTATGAAAACCTCGTAACCGCAGCTTTCGATATGCGCGGCAATCGCGTGTATGTCGTCAACCTCCATGCAGATATGGTTGAAGCCCCACAGCTTGTCTCCCCACGGGTCCAGCGGCTTGTTGGGTTCGTCGGTGTAAAACAGTTCGACAAACTGGCGGCCGCCCGCGTGAAGGTAAACGATCCAAGGCTTGCCTGTTTGCTGATGCTCGATTTCAAATGCCTTTTTGAACCCTAAAGCGCGCGTGTAAAAATCCAGTGATTTCTCCATGTCCTTCGCGTTGACCGCCAAATGAGATATTCCTTTTACCATTACAAAGCCCTCCATATATTTTTTATTTAAAGCCTGTACCTATTGTATCATATTTAAAGGATGTTGGCTATAGGCTTGCGCCGGGATTAAGGTTTTAGGATTGGGGTTTTAGGAAGGGAAGGAATTTGTTGTGCCGCCCTTTACCTGAAACTTGAAACCTACGCAGCCGTGCCGCGCCGTATTTGTCTTTTTTTGGCAAAAATGATATAGTAGATATGCAGATGTGGTTTTAACGTGATTTCATCTTCGGTTATTTTTCACCGCTCAAGCCGCGGAGGCTCTTCTTTGCGCGCGCAAAGAAGCAAACGCGCCGGGGAGACCCCGGAC
>WRLS01000127.1 GCA_009776345.1 Oscillospiraceae bacterium
CATATGTTCGCGCGTGATTTGGAACGGCTTGATGATTGCCGCAAAAGGACAGATTATATGCCGTTAGGCTCCGGCGCGCTTGCCGGGGTGCCATACCCTATTGACAGGGAATATGTAAGCGGGGAGCTGGGTTTTGCGCAGATAACGGCAAACAGCCTCGACGCGGTATCAGACAGGGATTTCTGCATAGAGCTTGTATCCTGCCTTTCTGTAATCATGATGCACTTGAGCCGCTTCTGTGAGGAGCTGATACTGTGGTCAACCGACGAGTTCGGCTTTGCAGAGGTTTCAGACGCGTATTCAACCGGCTCGTCCATCATGCCGCAAAAAAAGAACCCTGACATGGCGGAGCTTATACGCGGTAAAACAGGGCGCGTCTACGGCGGGCTTATGGCCCTGCTTACAATGATGAAGTCGCTCCCCTTGGCATACAACAAAGATATGCAGGAGGATAAGGAAGCCGTTTTTGACGCGGCGGACACAGTAAAATCCTGCCTTGCTGTTTTTACGGGTATGATCGGAAGCACCGTTTTTCACGCCGATGCTATGCGGAAAAGCGCGGCGGGCGGCTACTCCAACGCAACAGGCGCGGCTGATTGGCTTGTGCGGAAGGGCGTACCCTTCAGGGAAGCGCACGGTATTGCCGGAAGGCTGGTCCTTTACGCTATCGAAAGGAAAAAGCCGTTGGAGGGCTTGAGCATTGAGCAGTTCAAATCCATATCCGATATATTCGACGAAACGGTTTATTCGGCAATTACGCTTGACGCCTGCATTGGCGCGGGAAGCGTTGACGGCGGTCCTTGCGAATTTGCAGTTTTGAAAGCAATAAATAACGCGCAGTGTTACCTTAAAAGAAGAAAAAAAGCAGTAGGGGAGGGTAATACTAAATGACCTGCTGCATGAGCGCGATAGGGCTTGCCGGGGCGATACGGCAGAGGAAAATCGGTGTCGGCGAAGCGGTTGACGCCGCTTTGCGCGCCGCTGATAAAGTACAAAAAGAGCATAACTCATTTTTGGCGGTGGCACATGACAGCGCGCGTAAACGTGCCGCAGAGATACAGGCGCGCATCGACGCGGGTGAGGATATCTCCGTGCTTGCGGGTGTGCCGATCGGGATAAAAGATAATATTTCAACATTGGGCATAGAAACTACCTGCGCATCGAAAATGCTGGAGGGGTACATCCCTGTTTTCAATGCAACCGCTGTCGAAAGAATAGAACAGGCGGGTATGATTGTTATCGGCAAGCTTAATATGGACGAATTCGCCATGGGCGGCTCAAGCGAAACAGGGGCATTTGGCGCGGTGCGCAATCCGTGGGATATTTCGCGGGTTGCGGGCGGTTCTTCCGGCGGCAGTGCCGCTTCCGTAGCCGCGCGCGCTGTCACGGTTACGTTAGGCTCCGATACGGGAGGCAGCATACGCCAGCCCTGTTCGTTTTGCGGCGTTACGGGGATAAAACCGACATACGGCGCGGTTTCGCGTTATGGGCTGGTGGCATATGCATCGTCACTGGATCAAATCGGCCCCATTGGGGCGGACATAGACGACTGCGCCGCGCTGCTGCAAATTATATCGGGGTCGGATGAAATGGACGGCACCTGTGTTATCAATCAGCCGTTTGTGTTTGAAGATTCTATTACAGAGCGGCTTGAAGGCGTGAAAATCGGCCTGCCGCGCAATTATTTTGAGGGTGGGATAGATGATGATGTAAAAACTGCCGTGCTTGCGGCGGCAAAAGAGCTTGAGTGCGCGGGGGCGGTTATCGAAGATTTTGATATGCCGCTGATGGACTACGCGATTCACGCATACTATATAATCGCCTGTGCCGAGGCTTCATCGAACTTATCGCGGTATGACGGGCTGAAATACGGTAGGAGAAGCCCGTCGGCAGGGTCGCTTTCGGAAGTTTACCGCCTTTCCCGCAGCGAAGGCTTCGGGCTGGAGGTTAAAAGGCGCATTATGCTGGGTTCTTTTGTGCTGTCATCCGGTTATTATGATTCTTACTACAAAAAGGCCCTGCAAACCCGCGCGATAATAAAAAGCAGCTATGACAGCTTATTCGGGCGTTTTGACATGATACTGTCCCCGGTTGCGCCTACCGCGGCGTATAAAATCGGCGAAAACATCGGCGACCCGCTGAAAATGTATATGGGCGATATATATACCGTGTCGGTTAATTTAGCGGGGCTTCCGGCTGTGTCCTTGCCGTGCGGTTTTTCCGAAGACGGCCTGCCCGTGGGCTTTCAGCTTATCGGCAGCGCGTTTTCGGAAGCGAGGCTATTCCGTGTGGCGCGGGTTTATCAGCGGCGCACCGCGTTCCATAAAAAAAGGCCGGGGGGTGGAGCGGCATGATGTGGGAAACCGTTATAGGCTTAGAAGTACACACGGAGCTTTCGGCGAAATCAAAAATTTTCTGCGGGTGCGATACATCATTCGGCGCAAAGCCCAATACGCAGGTATGCCCCGTTTGCGCGGGGATGCCCGGGTCATTGCCGAAGCTCAATATTGCCGTGGTTGAAAGGGCTATACGCTTGGGGCTTGCGCTTAACTGTGAAATTAGGCGCAGCTGTAAATTCGACCGCAAGAATTATTTTTACCCGGATTTACCCAAAGCATATCAAATATCACAGCTATACTCGCCGATTTGCATGGGAGGTTATATGGAAATCGGCGGCAAGCGGATAGGCATACGCGAAATTCACATGGAGGAGGACGCGGGCAAGCTCATCCATGACAGCGGCTTTACGTATATGGATTTTAACCGCTGCGGCGTCCCGCTGCTGGAAATCGTATCACAGCCTGATTTCCGCGGCAGTGATGAGGTTATCGCGTATCTGGAAGCGCTTCGGGAAATGCTTTTGTATTTGGATGTAAGCGACTGCAAAATGCAGGAAGGCTCCCTGCGCGCGGATATCAATCTCTCCGTACGCCCCATCGGCGGCGATTTAGGCGTGCGCACCGAAATGAAGAACCTGAGCTCCTTTAGGGCAATAGGGCGCGCGATAGAGCATGAAGCGGCACGGCAAACTAAAATTTTAGAAAGCGGCGGCAAAGTCATTCAGGAGACCCGCCGCTGGGATGATATAAAAGGCGAATCCTACAGTATGCGTTCTAAAGAAAACGCCCATGACTACCGCTACTTCCCGGAGCCTGATTTATTGCCGCTGGAAATAGATGAACAATGGCTGGCGCGTATCAGGCGCGGGATTCCCGAGCTTGCGCATCAAAAGCGGGACAGGTATGCCCGCGATTTCGGGCTTGCTGTATCCGCCGCGGCGGCGCTTACCGCACATAGGAATATCGCGGACCTATTCGAGGACCTTACACGCGAAAGCGCACAGCCTTTGGAGGTCGCCAATTTAATCACAGGCGAAATCATGCGCCTGATGAACAGGACAAACACCCTGTCCGAGGATTTACGCATAGACGCGAAGAAACTGGCAACTCTTATTTCGCTTGTCATAAACGCGAAAATCAGCCGTAACTCTTACAAACAGGCTGTGGGCGAAGTATTCATGCGGGACACTGACCCGCGCGAGTATATCACGAAACATGGACTCATGATGATTTCCGACGATAATGCCGCCGCCGAAGCGGTAAATGCGGTTTTAGCCGAAAACCCGGAAGCGGTTAAAGACTATAAGTGCGGTAAGGATAAGGCGTTCGGGTTTTTGATGGGGCAGGCAATGAAAAAGCTCGGCGGCGCGGCAGACCCCAAAACAGTGGGGAATATGCTCAGGGAGGTTTTGGGTGATTGTTAAACGGGCGGGCATGAAAGCCCGCCCTACAAGATTTTATAAAAGCTTTTCAATTTGCAAATCAAACCGGAAAATGCTATAATAAAATCAAATAAAAAGAACACTTAACCGTATTTTTTACTTATGTAAAGTGCCTATATTTTACGTGGAGGTAATGTGTATGAATTGTCGCCTGCTTGGATTTTTCAGCGGCTTTCCAAATTATCGCTTTCCCGGAGACGTAGGTATGCGGCTTAGCGAAGAGTTAACATGTCGTAACAGCCTTATCTTTGTAAGTGCATGGCCGGATGATTATGCGAGAAATGACAGTGATTCTGCCGGTATGCATGGTATGTTTTTTGAGGAATACAACATGCCTTTCGCACGGCACTATGTAATTGATAACTGAATGGAAGCTTCATGCGCCATGCAATTGATTCACGAAGCATCTTGCGTGTTTCTCATGGGCGGCCACCCCGGAATGCAATTGCAATTCATCCGCGAAAAAGGCCTGGATGCTGCGATTTGCGATGCTTCCGCTGTGGTGTTAGGTGTCAGTGCGGGGGCGATCAACATGGCCAAATACTCACTCGACACCAAGGAATCCCCCGTCCCATATGATGGTTTAGGTCTGGCTGATATCACTGTCAAGCCACACTTTAAGCTTGAGGATCGGCAGGTATTGTCAGCTCTATTAGAAATTTCCATGGAATTACCCATTTGTGCTATGGAGGATGACAGCGCTATTTTCGTAGCGGGTGACCGCATTTCGTCCATGGGAGAAATTCATTGGGTAAGCAAAGGCGAAATCAGCCCTCTTTGGCAAGGTGGTTTATTGTTGTAGATACAGTTTGCCAATCTCGATTATGAACATGTTTATATGCTGTCCTTTATAGATGAATTTGCGCCGGGAAGGTAGGAGCATACCGATGATAACTGCGCCGCAATCTGTATCCACGGCGATGGGGCTGCTGTCACGCGCCGGATACAAAGCTTATCTGGCGGGGGGATGCGTGCGGGACAGCCTGCTCGGGAAAACCCCGGCGGATTGGGACATCGCAACAAATGCGCCCCCGGAGCAGTCCCTTGAAGTTTTTGCGCAGTACAGGACCATCCCGACCGGGCTAAAACACGGTACCATCACCGTTATCATAAACAGCGACAGCATCGAAATCACGACCTTCCGCATAGACGGCGCGTATTCCGACAACCGCAGGCCGGACAGCGTTACTTTCACAGACGGCGTCCGCGAGGATTTGTCGCGCCGTGATTTTACCATAAACGCCATGGCATGGAACCCCGCCGAAGGGCTTATCGACCCGTATGGCGGGCATATTGACCTTTTGGAAAAAAAGATCCGCTGTGTCGGTGATGCTGCCACGCGGTTCCGTGAGGACGGGCTGAGGATTTTGCGCGGCGCGCGGTTTGCCTGTACGCAGGGGTTTTCGGTGGATGCCCCTACAAAAAACGCCATGCTGGAGTTGCGCGGGCTGCTTGACAATATCGCGGCGGAGCGCATTGCCGCGGAGCTTTGCAAAGCTTTGACGGGGGACGGCTTCACCGAAGTTTTCCTGGATATGCCGGAGCTGCTGCTTCAAATAATTCCCGAGCTTTCATCGTGCGTGGGATTTGACCAGAGCAACCCCGCGCATTGCTACGATGTTTTCCGCCATACGCTGGAGGCAGTTTCCGCCGCGCCGGGGGATTTAACTGTACGGCTGGCGCTGCTTTTGCATGACGCGGCGAAACCCGCGCGGTTCAAACCCGACAAGCAGGGGATAGGCCATTTTAAAGGCCATGCCGAGGAGGGGGCGGCACTCGCGGGGGATGTTCTGTCGCGCCTGCGTTTTGACAATGCCGCCATTAGCCGCGTGCGCGGGCTTGTGCTTTGGCACGATACAGACATACCGGCGAATCCCGGAGCCGTAAAACGCTGGCTGGGGCGTTTGGGCGAAGAGGGGCTTGGCCGCCTTTTCGCGGTTATGAAAGCGGACAACGCGGCGAAAAACCCGGAATTCGGCGAAGCCAAGATAAAACACATTAACAACCTCGAAGAAATTACAGCGCAGATACTTTCACAGCGGGAATGCTTTTGCCTGGCGGATTTGGCGGTATCGGGTAGTGATTTAATTGCCGCGGGTTATCAGCCCGGCCCGGAAC
>WRLS01000128.1 GCA_009776345.1 Oscillospiraceae bacterium
AGTATATTAGAGCTTTTTGTTATCGCGCTGGCTTTGTCTATGGACGCGTTCGCGGTGTCTGTATGCGCGGGGCTTGCAATGGGCAAGGCGAAGCTGCGGCAGGCGGCGGCGGTTGGGCTTTATTTCGGCGGGTTCCAGGCGGCAATGCCGCTTATCGGATATGTCGCCGGGTCGCAGATATCGGGCATTACAGGCGAATTTTCGCACTGGGCGGCGTTCGGGCTGTTGTGCTTCATCGGCGGTAAAATGATTAGGGAAAGCCGTGCCGAGGATGCGCGCGTGTCCGGGGATGCGCCTGTTTCCCCGCGGAAAATGCTTCCTTTGGCTGTCGCTACAAGCATCGACGCTTTGGCGGTTGGGGTATCTTTCGCGCTGACCGATGTAAGGATTATACCCGCTGTTTCGCTTATTGGGGCGGTGACTTTTTTTGTTTCCGCGGCGGGCGTTATGTTCGGCGGCTTTTTTGGCGCGGGGCACAGGGCGAAGGCGGAATTTGCGGGCGGCGCCGTGTTAATTATAATCGGGCTGAAAATCCTGCTGGAGGGATTGGGGATTTTTTAACCGGCGTGACGCCGGACCCACCCGCTTCGCGTGCCTCCAAAAAGCGTCGCGCTATCCGGGTTTAATTCCCCGCCAATGTATTGGCGATGCCCCTCTGGGGCGCTCCTTGCCCTTTACAATCGTAAATTCATTTTTTTCTTTACATACGCTGTGCCATGTGATATAATCATGTGAGTGTGTCCGGTTAAAACCGTGATGCCATGCCCTTTTCTTGGATTTGGGAACAAGCCCGCACAGACGGGAATCACCGAAACCTTTTTCTACGATAAGGGAAAAATAAAAAAAGAGGTGAAGCATTATGCTGCAAAAAGATGTAAAAAGCGCCGTTATCGCCGACAACAAGCGCCACGACGGCGACACAGGCTCCCCCGAGGTTCAGATCGCGATTCTGACCAGGCGTATCAACGACTTGACCGAGCATCTGAAAATTCACAAGAAGGACCATCACAGCCGCCGCGGCCTGCTGAAAATGGTAGGGCAAAGGCGCGGGCTGCTGAATTATCTTATGAAAAAGGACATCGAACGCTACCGTGAGCTTATAAAGAAGCTCGGAATCAGAAAATAATGGGCTTGCTTAGGCTAACCCGAGGAGGACGAATATGTTTGAGAATCACAAAATCTTTGAAACTGAGATAGCAGGCCAAAAAATTTCCTTTGAAACGGGCAAGCTCTGCGGTCTGAGCAACGGTTCCTGTCTGGTGCGTTACGGTGAAACCACCGTCCTTGTAAATGTTACCATGTCCGAAAAGCCGCGCGACGGCATAGACTTTTTCCCGCTCTCCGTTGATTTTGAGGAAAAGCTGTATGCAGTTGGCAGGATCCCAGGCTCGTTTATGAAGCGCGAGGGGCGCCCGAGCCAGAACGCGGTTTTGTCGTCCCGTTGTGTGGACAGGCCCATCCGCCCGCTGTTCCCGGACGATATGCGCAACGATGTAAGCGTTGTAATGACCGTCTTGAGCGTGGAGCAGGATTTCTCCCCCGAGGTTGCCGGGATGATCGGGGCATCTTTCGCCCTGCATATCTCCGATATCCCGTGGAACGGCCCGCTTTCCTGCGTAAGCGTCGGGCTTGTGGACGGCAATCTTGTACTGAACCCCAACAGCGCACAGCGCAAAGCAAGCAAGCTTGACTTGACCGTCGTCGGCTCCGCCGAAAAAATCGTAATGATCGAGGCCGGGGCGGATCAAGTAACGGAAGATGTTATGCTCGACGCGATTAAAACAGCCCATGCCGAGATCAAGAAGATGGTCGCGTTTATTGAGGATGTACGCAGCCGGATCGGCAAACCGAAAATCCCGTTTACGCCCGTGGAAGTGGATGCAGGGATGTTCGGCGCGGTAAAAGAATTCGCCGCGGATAAGATCCGATATGCCCTGGACACCGATGACAAAAACATCCGCGAAGCCCGCCTTGCCCCTGTAAAAGATGAAATACTCGCGCATTTCGCGGGTCAGTACCCCGAACGCGAGGGCGAGTTGGAGCAGTGTATCTACAAGCTACAAAAATATGTTGTCCGCCGCTGGCTCCTGGATGACGGCAAACGCGTTGACGGGCGAGGCATGGACGATATACGCGCACTTCACGCCGAAGCCGGGATTATCCCGCGCGTGCATGGCTCCGGGCTGTTCACACGCGGACAGACTCAGGTGCTGACAGTCACGACATTGGGGCCGGTTTCCGATTCGCAAAGGGTAGACGGCATCGGCGATGAGGATTTCAGGCGCTATATGCACCAGTACAATTTCCCGTCATATTCTGTGGGCGAAACGCGCCCCAACCGTGGCCCCGGCCGCCGGGAAATCGGGCATGGCGCACTTGCTGAACGCGCGCTTGAGCCTGTAATCCCCCCTGTGGAGGAATTTCCGTATGCGCTGCGCCTGGTTTCAGAAGTGCTGAGTTCAAACGGCTCTACCTCGCAGGGCGCGATCTGCGCGTCAACAATGTCCCTTATGGACGCCGGCGTCCCGATCAAGGCGCCTGTTGCGGGGATATCCTGCGGCCTTATCAGCGAGGACGGGCGCTGGATGACCATGGTTGATATACAGGGGCTTGAGGATTTCTTCGGCGATATGGATTTCAAGGTCGGAGGCACGCATAAGGGCATCACCGCCATACAGATGGATATAAAGGTCGACGGCTTAACTTACGATATTATCGAGGAGGCATTCGAGAAATGCCGCAAGGCGCGCCTGCATATCCTGGACGATATCATGCTTGCCCATCTGCCCGCCCCGCGCGAAGAGCTGTCGAAATACGCGCCCAAGATGCTCACGCTCACCATTGACCCGGAGAAGATACGCGAAGTCATCGGCTCCGGCGGCAAGGTCATACAGCGCATCTGCGCCGAATGTGATGTCAAAATCGACATTGAGGACGACGGCAAAGTATTTGTGCTTTCCGCCGATATCGAAAACGCAAGGCGCGCGGTCAGCGTAATAAAGACAATTGCGGAGGACCCGGAAATCGGCGCCTTCTACCGCGGCAAAGTGACCCGCTTGATGCCATTCGGCGCGTTTGTGGAGATCGCCCCCGGCAAGGAAGGGCTTGTGCATATCTCCAAGCTCGACCTGGAGCGCGTCGAGAAGGTAGAGGATGTGGTGTCCGTGGGCAGCGAAGTGCTTGTTAAGGTGACGGAAATCGACGCCCAAGGCAGGATAAACCTCTCCCGCAAGGACGCGCTGCTCGCCATGAAGAAAAAAGAAGGCGAGAACGCGGGTAGGAAATAGGAATTAGGAATTAGAAAGGGAAGAAGCGATGAGCTTCTTCCCTTTCCTAAAACCTAAAACCTAAATCCTAAAACCTGCCGAAGGCAAAACACCTGCCGTCTGCACAAATCCACAAAGGCAAGTAGGCACAAAACTAAAGGAAAGAGCGGCGCCCGGAAGCGCCCGCGCACGTAATAACAGCGGAAAAAGTTTTTGATTTCTTTTATTCCTAATTCCTTTTTTCGCGTTCCAGCCCTGGAGCCCGGCTCGGCTGGGTGATTGGGCGGATTATAGGACAAAGCATATGACGTGCGCGATGAAGGGTACAAAGCTATGAGAATTGTCGAAGCGGGGGTTCGGGGGTGTCCCCCGGCGCGTTTGCTTCTTTGCGCGAGCAAAGAAGAGCCTCCGCGGCTTGAGCGGTGAAAAACAACCGAAGATGAAATCCCGTTATAACCACCCCGGCGCATACGCGCCACCCCTCCAAAGGAGGGGAATTTCGGGCGGCAGATTGCCGCCCCTACGGCTCACATATCTTCAACCCGGTTTTCCAGCCGCCCGATCCCTTCAATCTCCACCGCGACAACATCCCCCGCAACCATCGGCCCGACCCCGGAGCTTGTGCCGGTCAGGACAACGTCGCCGGGATTAAGCGTCATAGCGGCGGTGATAAAACTAAGCAGCATCGGGATCTTGAACAGAAGCTGATCCGTACAGGAATCCTGCACGATTTTGCCGTTCAGCGTGGTGCGTATCGCCAGCGCGGAGGGGTCGATTTCCGTTTCAATGCAGGGTCCGAGCGGCAAAAACGTATCGAAGCCCTTGCCGCGCGTCCATTGCCCGTCACGCTGCTGGATGTCGCGCGCGGTTACATCATTGGCGCAGGTATATCCAAGCACGCAGCCAAGCGCGTTTTCCTGTGTAAGGTGGCGCGCCTGTTTGCCGATTACAACAGCAAGCTCGCCCTCGTAATCCACGCGGTCTGATATCGCGGGGCGCACGATTACATCGCCCGGGCCGATGACCGAGGTCGGCGGCTTTAGGAAGATAACAGGCTCCGTTGGTATCTCATTGCCCATCTCTTTGATGTGGTCAAGGTAATTTTGCCCCACGCATACCGCTTTTGAGGGCATGACCGGGCTGAGCAGCTTAACTTCACCGAGAGCGGCTCCATCGCCCGTCGGCTTAAACCCGGTAGCGATACCGCCCTGCAAAAACTCGACCCGGTCCTCTTTTAGGTAGCCGTAAGCTTCGCGGCCTTTGTGTATAAAACGGATTAGCTTCATGTTTGACATTCCTCTTTTCTATTCTATACTTTTATATCACACTGTAAACCCAGCCGAAGGGGTCGGGCTTTTCGCAGCGCTGGATGCCGGTAAGCTCGTCATAGAGTTTTTGGCTTATGCTGCCGATCTTGCCGTCCGATAATTTCATGGCATTGCCGCCCCGGTTAAGCTCACCAATCGGAGAAATCACCGCCGCCGTCCCCGTGCCGAACGCTTCTTTCAGCTCCCCGGCTTTATATGCGTCTTCAAGCTCCCCGATCGAAACGCGGCGCTCTGTGACATTCATGCCCCAATGCTTTAGAAGCTCAATCACGCTCGCCCTTGTGATGCCCGCAAGTATGCTGCCGCCAAGCTCGGGCGTTACAATCTCGTCCTCGATTACAAAGAACACATTCATAGCGCCGACTTCCTCGACATATTTGCGCTCAACACCGTCCAGCCAAAGCACCTGTGCAAAGCCTTCTTTTTGCGCCGCGACCTGGGAGCTTAAAGACGCGGCGTAGTTCCCCGCGGCTTTTGCGTAACCGGTGCCGCCCTTCACAGCGCGGACATATACATCCTCCACATGAATCCGTATGGGCGCAAGCCCCTCCGCGTAATATGAGCCGACGGGGGATAAAATCACAAGCAGCCTGTATGTCCCCGATGGATGCACGCCCAAGAAAGCCTCGTCGGAGAAGATAAACGGGCGGATATACAGCGAAGTCCCCTCGGAATACGGTACCCAGTCCGCCTCAATGCGGACAAGCTCAGCGATGGCGCCTACCATAAAATCAACATCTATCGGCGGGATGCAAAGGCGCTCACCGCCGGTGTTCAGGCGCATCATATTCTGTTCGGGCCGGAACATTACGATCTTATTTTCCTTTGTGCGGTAGGCCTTCATCCCCTCAAAGATCAGCTGGCCGTAATGCAGGCAGGACGCGGCAGGGTCCAGGCTGACCGATTCATACGGCACAATTTGCGGGTCGTGCCATCCCTTTTCCCCGCTGTAGTTCATGGTAAACATATGGTCTGTGAAAACCTTGCCGAACCCCAGCTTGGATTCATCCTGCGGTTTTGGTTTTAGTGACGCACTGCGCTGTATTTTTACGGATTGCATTTTCTTGTCCCCTTTATTTGGTATACCTACATAATAACATATTTGCGCGGTGAAATGCAATATAGCAGGTCAATTGTTTCACGTGAAACAATTTAGGGTACGAACAATAATTTCCTTCCCTTCCTGAATCCTTGTTTCCTGAAACCTTAATCCTGCGGCGTTTCACGCCGCTGTTTGACATCCGCCTATTTTGGGTATACAATATACAGGGACAATCAAACCCGAGA
>WRLS01000129.1 GCA_009776345.1 Oscillospiraceae bacterium
CCTCAAAACCGTGCCTAATATCCGGCGCGGGGGCGTTTTCGCGGGGGATGCAGGTTTCCGCGCCGGTATCCGCCGCAACCCGCCAACACATATGCCCCGGCAGCGCGGGCGGCACGACCCAACGCTGCTCCCAGTGGGCGTTGATTATGACCATGACAATATCATCCCGCCCTGTGCTGTCCCGCCCGGCGAACATTGCGCCGACCAGCCTGCTTTCGTAGCTGTAATCGGGCTTAAAAGGCTCCGCGCCGTGGAAGCTCATGTCGGGGAAACCGCAGGAGCAGGGCGGCGTCTGCTTGCGTATTACGTCATGGGCTTTTCTGAACGCGATCATATGCTTGAAAAACTCAAACACATCCCCATGCTTATTAAGCAGGCCCCAATCCAGCCATGAGGTTTCGTTGTCCTGGCAGTAGGGGTTGTTGTTGCCGAACTGCGTGTTGCAGAATTCGTCCCCCATCAGGAACATCGGCGTCCCGCGGCTGCACATCAAAACCGCACAGGCGTTCTTGATCAGCTTTTTGCGAAGCGCGTTTACGGCGGGGTCGTCGGTTTCGCCCTCGGCCCCGCAGTTCCAGCTGTTGTTGTCGTCCGCGCCGTCCGTGCAGTTCCAGCCGTTGGCTTCGTTGTGCTTGATTTGATAAGCGTATAAATCGTAGAGCGTGTAGCCGTCGTGCGCGGTGATGAAGTTCACGGATGCGTTCGCGCCCCGGTCCGTTGGGCTGTAAAGGTCGGGCGAGCCCGCTAGCCTGTGTGCGGCTGCGCGCGCCAAACCGCCGTCGCCTTTTAGGAAGCGGCGCATATCGTCGCGGTACTTGCCGTTCCACTCCGCCCAGCGGTTCCACGCCGGGAAGCTGCCTACTTGATACAATCCGCCCGCGTCCCACGCTTCGGCAATGAGCTTAACGCCGCCGAGTATAGGGTCGAACGCCAGGCTCTGCAGCAGCGGCGGCTTGTTCATGGGCGTGCCGTCCTCGTTGCGCCCGAGGATTGACGCGAGGTCAAAGCGGAAGCCGTCCACGCGGTATTCGATGACCCAATGGCGCAAACACTCAATAATCATCTGCTGTACTACGGGATGGTTGCAGTTCATCGTATTGCCGCATCCGCTGAAATTATAATATCGCCCGTCCGGTGTGAGCAGGTAATAGACATTGTTGTCAAAGCCTTTGAAAGAGAAAATCGAGCCGTCCTCGTTCCCTTCGGCGGTGTGGTTGAACACGACGTCCAGTATAACCTCGATGCCGTTGTCCTTGAGCGCCTTGATAAGATGCTTCAGCTCGCTGCCCTCCCGGTTGAATTCAACACCGGCGGTATAGCTGGTGTTCGGCGCGAAAAAACAGACGGAGTTGTAGCCCCAGTAATCAATCAGCAGGCTGCCGTTATGCTCTCGCGCGCCCAGCATTTCATCAAACTCAAAGATCGGCATAAGCTCCACCGCATTTACGCCAAGCTCTTTGAGGTATTCTATTTTCTCCCAGATACCCACAAATGTGCCGGGAAATTCCACGCCGGAGGAATCATGCCGGGTAAACCCGCGCACGTGCATTTCGTAGATCACAAGGTCGGACATTGGGATCATCGGCCTTTTGCGGTCCTCCCAGTCAAATTCGTCCTCCACTACCCGGGCTTTGTACCGCGCGATGCCTTCGCGGCGCACGCCCCAGCTGGTCTGGCCTGTCACGGCCTTGGCGTAAGGGTCCAGCAGCAGGTTGTTTTTATCGAAGAGCAGCCCCTTCGCGGGGTCATAGGGGCCGTCCAGGCGGTAGGCATACTCGAAATCGAAAATATTCAGCCCGAATACGATCATCGAGTACACATTCCCGATCTTGTAATGCTCCGGGAAAGGCAGGACAGCAAACGGTTCGTTCCGGCCGTTGCGAAAAAGCACAAGCTCGCAGGAAACCGCGCCCGCCGACTGTACCGTGAAGTTCACGCCGCTTGGGATTGCGGTTGCGCCGTTCACGCCGTAAAAGCCCGGGCGCACATCATACCCCGCGATTTTGTCAAGCGGGAGAAGGTGGTAACGGCGCCGCGCGTCGCGCTCCTTTGCAAACTCACCGTCGATGTTTTCTATTATCGGCAGCATAATATCCCCCCGCATTTGATTTTATTCATATGAAGATATTACCAGAAGTTGCGCCTACATTCAATCCGGTATTGTAATTTTATTCAGTTGCTGGTAAACTAAATATAACGAAGAGAAAGGAACAGTGGCATATATGGCGATTTTAACACGCAGGGATCTTGCCGATAAACAGGCATGGGAAGCGGCAAAAATTAAACTCCCCGCTTTCTGCCCCAATGCTTTAAGCGAAAAGACCCGCCGGTCCCCCCGATGGGTACACGTGGGGCCGGGGAATATCTTCAGGGGGTACATTGCCGCCATCGCGCAGGAATTGGCGGAAAAAGGCAAATTGGATACCGGGATAACCGCGCTTTCCGTATTCGACCACCAGGTCATTGAAAAAATTTATGACCCATATGACGGGCTTGCTTTGCAGGTTGTGATGCATGGCGGCGGAAAGCCGGAGAAAAACATCATAGCCTCTGTGGGAGAGTGGCTGCGCACGGATACGCAGTGGGCGCGCGCAAAGGAAATTTTCGCGTCCCCGGGCCTGCAAATGGTAAGCTTTACAATTACAGAAAAGGGCTATGCCGTCACCGGGCAGGACGGCGGCCTACTGCCCGAGGTGCGGCGCGATATTGAAAACAGCGCCGATATCCCGGTAAACAGCATGGCAATAACCGCCGCGCTGCTGCTTCACCGTTTTTCACGGGGCGGCGCGCCGATCGCGCTGGTCAGCATGGATAACTTCTCGCACAACGGCGAAAAGCTTAAGGGTTCTATTTTAAGCATCGCGCGGGCTTTGGAGGAAAACGGCACGGCGCCGAAAGGATTCACAAAATGGCTGTGTGACGAAGGCAAGGTTACTTTCCCGTGGACGATGATCGACAAAATCACGCCCCGCCCCGATGAAGGCGTAGCAAAGGTCCTGGCGGGGGACGGGTTTGAAAGCACGGAGATCATTGTCACCGACCGGAATACCTACATAGCGCCGTTTGTAAACACAGAGGCGCCCGGGTACTTGGTTATTGAGGACAATTTCCCCGGCGGGCGGCCGCCTTTGGAGGACGCGGGGGTTTATATGGTGGAAAAGGACGTGGTAGACAAGGTTGAGCGCATGAAGGTCTGTACCTGCCTGAACCCGCTCCATACGGCGATGAGCATCTTCGGCTGCCTTTTGGGCTATACATCAATCGCCGCGGAGATGCAGGACAGCGGCATAAAAGCGCTGGTAGAGCGCATCGGGGAGGTCGAAGGGCTTCCGGTTGTTACCGATCCGGGGATATTTAACCCGCGCGATTTCCTGCGCGAGGTCATTGACGTGCGCCTGCCCAACCCGCATATACCCGACACGCCTCAGCGTATTGCAACCGACACATCGCAAAAGCTGGGCATACGCTTCGGCGAAACCATAAAGCTCTACCGCGAAACAGACGGTTTGGACACGGCAGATCTTATCGGCATCCCGCTTGCCATCGCCGCGTGGTGCCGTTACTTGCTTGGGATTGACGACGCGGGCAAGCCCTTCGATGTCAGCCCCGACCCGCTGCTGGGGCAGCTTCGCGGATATATCGCCGGGATAGAGCTTGGCAGCCCGGATTCCATCGGGGATAAGCTAAAAAAGATTTTATCCGGCACGCATATTTTCGGCGTGGATTTGTACGAAGACAGCCTCGGGGAGAGGATCGAGGGATACGCCGCCGCAATGCTGGCGGGGCCCGGGGCCGTCCGCGCGGTGCTGGAGCGGCTTACGCCAGGATTCAGGTTTTAGGTTTCAGGATTTAGGGAAGGGAAGAAACTACAAGTTTCGCAGTTGGAGTACGTAGGGTCGGGGTTCCATCCCCGACCGTCAAAGTCGAATCGAATATTCGCGGTCGGGCATGGAAGCCCGACCCTACAAAGTTCCTTCCTTTACTAATCCCTAATCCCTAATCTCTATTCTCTAATCTCTAAAACAAGGGGGCTTCGTCATGGCAAATATGGCAGACGGCATGAACTACGCGCCGAAAGGCAAACCCGCGCCCGTTGTAAAACCCGGGGAATTCGTGTTTTCGGCGGCCGCGCTGGATCACGGGCATATTATGGGGATGTGTAGAGGGCTGATTGACGCGGGCGGCACACTGAAAAGCGTGTACGACCCTGACCCGAAAAAAGTCGCGGATTTTATCAGGCAGTTCCCCGGCACTATTGCCGCAAAAAGCGAGGGCGAGCTATTGTCCGACAAAGATGTAATGCTAATCGCCGGGGCGGCTGTCCCCTCCGAGCGATGCGCGCTGGGGCTTCGCGTTATGGACGCGGGCAAGGATTATTTCACGGATAAAACGCCGCTAATTTCCCTTGAGCAGCTGGACGCCGCCAAGACAAAAACGCGCGCGACAAACAAAAAATACATGGTCTATTACTCCGAGCGCCTTCACAGCGAGGCGGGGGTATACGCGGGGGATTTAATCGCGGACGGCGCGATCGGCAGGGTCGTTCAGGTAATCGGCACGGGGCCGCACCGCCTCAGTGCCGCGTCCAGGCCGGACTGGTTTTTTATAAAAGAAAAATACGGCGGCATCCTGTGCGATATCGGCAGCCACCAAGTAGAGCAGTTTTTGTTTTATACAGGCGCGAAGGACGCTGTTGTAACAAAAAGCCAGGTCGCCAATTACAACAACCCGCAGTACCCCGAGCTTGAGGATTTCGGCGACGCGATGCTGCTCGCCGACAACGGCGCGACAAATTACTTCCGTGTGGACTGGTTTAACCCCGACGGCTTCCAGGCGTGGGGGGACGGGCGCACATTTATTTTGGGGACACAGGGCTTTATCGAGCTTCGCAAATACGCAAATATCGGGTTCAGTGACGGCGGCGACCATGTATTCATGGCGAACGGCGAAAGGGAAATGCACTTGCAGGTATCGGGCAAGGTCGGCTACCCGTTTTTCGGCGAACTTATATTAGACTGCTTGAACCGCACCGAAAAGGCCATGACGCAGGAACACGCCTTCAAAGCCGCCGAGCTGTGCGTCCGCGCACAGATGCAGGCGGACCCGCCGGGGCCCGGCCGGGGTTTTGGGTTTTGGTTTGGGGTTTTTGGAGAGAGGGGGGGGGGGGGAACCGGCCCCCCCCCCCCCCCGATATGTTCTTCTTCGTTCAGGGAGGGTCAGACCTCTTTCATGACGATCTCCATCTCCGCTGCCTTTTTCTCACTGATCATCGGTCCGGGAAGATCCCCGGCCGCCTCATAGCCGCTCTTGGTCACCGATGTTATCGCCAGTTCGGTGTCCTTTGACGCTTTTATTCTGAACCGGCCGTCCTTTTTGCTTACCGCCGAGTACCCGACCTCTCCGTCCGCCGTGTATCCGACGGTAACGTCACGTACGCCTTTTCCGTCGCATCTCACAAAGCCGATGATGCCGCCCCTTCTGTTGACGAGTATCGCTATGATCGTGGCCGCCACGATCGCCAGGAAGATCAGCGGCCACAGCCACATGTACTCATCCAGGATGTTGTCAACGGTATCGGTGACCGGTGTCAGCGATACGAATCCCAGCGCTATGGTCATATCGCCGCGTACCGCCTTGGCGTAAGCGGAACCGGTCACTCTGAGCGCACTGCCGTCATCCCATACCGCCTCATATCCGTCTATCGGCGCCACCCTCATCTCAAGCGAACTTCCGTACAGCGCATCCAGTATCACGTATGTTCCCGGACCGATGAGCAACGGCGGGCCCCACGGCGATTCATCGACCGAGTATTCGGGGATGCTTCCGCTGTCCGTCCCTATGAATATTATCACGGCGAACTC
>WRLS01000130.1 GCA_009776345.1 Oscillospiraceae bacterium
GCCTGTTTTTTCCGCGGTTCTGGCCGCGCCCGCCGGAAGGATTAGAGTTTTGACCGGATCTTGCGGCGCGCTCCTGCTTTGCGTTATTGTTGACGCTGTCAACATCATAAACAGCGGTGTCCCCGTGGTTATTTCGCCCCCCCGGCGGGATAAGCTGTCTGGCGAAGCCCGCCATAGTTTGTGTGCGGCCGCCCGCCGCGATGCCCATAGCATCGGCGACAGCGATGGAAATTTCCTCGGATATGCCGTCCGCCAGCCCTGACAAAGGCGCCACGACGCGCTGGCTTCCGACCATGGTAGATTTAGGCGGCACAAACCCCGAAACCGCGCGGTAGAACACTGCCGCCATCGCGTACACATCTGTCCAAGGGCCCTGCCAGCCATTGGAAACATACTGCTCCGGCGCGCTGTAGCCGCTGAACAGTTCGGCGTCAAGCTCGCTTCCGCCTGTGCGCGTCGCCGCCTGGCAAAAGCCCCATAAATACGCGCGGCCCGCCTTGTCAACATATATGGTGTGCGGGGAAATGCCCCTGTGAAGGTCGCCCCGCGCGTGCATATTGCCCATCGTGTCGCATAGCGGCACGAACATCCGCAGAGCCTCGTCCAGCCCGATAGAGCCGCCCTTTTGTATAAGATATTCCTCGAGCGTTATGGTATTAAGATACCGGTAGACCGCGTAAAGGGTGTTGTTGTCGGAGAACACACTTTCTATCGGTATGACGGAATCGCTGACGCTAAGCCGCTTAATCGCGTTGCAAAGGTCGACAAGCTCCGCCATAATCGCCTTGTACTGCGCACCGTACCCGCTCGCCGGGGTGATGGAGTTGGAGCCGTAGACACGGTCGCATATAGCGTGCGGGAAGTATTCGCGTATCCAAACAGGCCGGTCTGTCTGCCCGTCGTAGCCGATGTAGGTGGCGCCCTCGCTGTTAAAGCTTTTCAGTGCGCCCACCGCAAAGCGCCCGCCTACAACAGAGCCGGGCTGAAGATAGTGCCCGGGGTTTGGCCTTTCGTTGTCGTAGCCGCACACCGCGCAAGTGCCGTCATGCTCCATGGGGGCCATGCAGCCGATGCAAAGGCCCTCGCCGCCTATAGCCATTATACCGCACATTCCTTTCGTAAAAGCATAAATGCTTAGAACTATTCCTGCTTAATCGCTTCCAGCGCGCTGATCTTGACCGCGCGGTTTGCGGGCATGAAACCGGAAACAAGCCCGATCATCGTGGCCGCCAAAAGACTGCCCAGCACAAGCCACGCAGGGATTACGGAAATCTGCGACCCCGGGGGGATGTAAAAACCCCCGGTCATGTTGCCAAGCCCCTGTGTGAAAATCGCGCTGAATGTATTCATAACAAAAGATATGATAAAACTGAGGACAAGCCCAATAACCCCGCCGAAAAGCCCGATCAAGCCGGCTTCGACCAAAAAGACCGCGCGGATGTTCCCAACAAGGCAGCCCAGGACTTTCATGACGCCGATTTCGCGCGTGCGCTCATAGACGGATGTGACCATTGTGTTCGCTATGCTTATTGCCGATACAATCAGCGCCATAACACCAAGCCCGCCGTAAATCATTTGCGTCTGGCGGATGCTGTCCATGGCCTGCTTGCGCATATTTTCCAGGCTGTGCGTGCTGGGGAAACCAAGCTCGTGTATCGCTTCCTCAACCGATGTGACCAGCGCGATATCCGTGACCTTTACCCTGACGTTGTTGTAGCCGTCGCTGCCGGTTCTGCCGCCGGCGGAGCCTTGTGCCTTATTCATCTCATCTGTGATTTTTCGCATATCCGCGATGGACATGAACATCCCGTAAAGCGTGCGGTGGTCCCTTTGCGGGTCGCCGCGAAGGATTCCGATGACCTCAATCTCATACTCCAGCGTCTTTCCCCGAGGGTCGTAGCCGGCGGCGGTCAGTTTTATACTGTCCGACAGCGGGTCAACAAAGGGCGGGAGGATTACGCCGTCTTCATCGGGCCAGGCGTTTACCGTATTATTCGGCCAGCTTCTCCTGGAATCCGTGAACTGGTAGGCGGCCTGCTCCCCGAAAAGCACTTGGATCTTTTTGAGGTCGGGCTCGGGCGGGAAGAACTCGCCTTCTGAAAGCTCATATCCTAATTTTCCGAGCGCGTCCGGGTAAACACCGGCAAAGTCCGTCCATTCTATTATATAGCGGTCACGGTTGCCTGATGTCAGCATTAGCCTGCCCGGGAACTGGCTGAACGGCGTGACAGTGTCCACGCCCCTTATGTAGCGCATTTGCGTTATGGCATCGTCGTCCAGTGGGGCCTGCGGGTCCCAGCCGAAGACCTCGATAATCGTAAGGTCGCCCCAGGATGCGATAAGGTCGCTTGTCACCTGCCCCGCGGCAATGCCGAAGGAGATGATCACGACAATTGTACACGTGCCGATCACCACGCCGATGACAGTGAGGAAGGTACGGAATTTGCGGCGCGTGAGGTTGCGCACGCACATACTTAGAATATCGGTGAATTTCATGAAAGTACCGCCTTAGAAATCATCGTCAATTTCTTCCTCCGCCTTTGCCTTCACGCGCTTCATTAGATACATCGCGATGGGCGCCGCCATCATAAGCGCGCCTGTAATGCTCAAAGCTGTCCGCACCGCGCCCCCGCCGTTTTGAGGTTCTTGGAAGCCGGGGTCAACAAAATCTTGATCGGGCGTTTGGGGGACATAGGGCGCTTCCACGAACATTGTAAAAGATACGGTGATTTCTTTGCGGTTGCGGTTGTCGTCTTCGTATTGTATCACGACTTCGCCGACCAGCTCGCCGGATTCCTGCGGGATGACAGGCACGTCCAGGACATCGCGCTCACCGGCGGGAAGGTTGCCGTACCACTCGGACGGGGAGAGTATTTCCAGGCTGCCTGTGACCTTTGCGTTGATGTTTCTGGTTGCGGCTTCGCCCTGGTTGGTGATGGTGACGGGGATATAAGTGGTTTCCCCGATGCGCCCGTAGGGGGATTACTCGATAGGCTCGGCGGAAAAGCGGTCCACCTGGCTTATAACCAGCGCAACCGCCCCGGGCGATTCAAGGGATACAAGCTCCGGGGGCGCGTCCCCGGCTGTTTGCACAAAATACTGGTAGCTGAATTTTACGGCGATTGGGTGGCTCCCCGCGGCGGCTTCGGGTTTTGCCTCAAGCCCGATTACTTGCTCGCGCTCCGCACCTGCCGCAAGCCCGGTGATAAAATGCGCTGCGGAACCCGAAGCCAAGCTGAACCCCGCGCCCGGGTCTATTGTCATAACAATGTTTTCCAGCGGTATCTGCGTGCTGGTATTGCGGAATTTAAGGGAAAGCTCAAAGCTCTGCCCGGGTTCGATTAAACCTTCGCCCGCGGAAAAATCCGTGATGATTATATAAGGCGTGAGGGGGGAGGGCGGCTTGGTTTCATCTTCGCTTTTTTCTTCGCGCGCTTGATAGGCCGTGGCGGTCACGTTTTCATCAATGGTAAAATCCTCAATATTGTAAATCACGCGGAAAATGATTTGGTTAGACTCGCCCAGCCAGATGACATCGCGGAAATCGACCCTAAACCTGGGCGGCTCGCTTGAAGAAGAAGGCAGCCGTGTAATACTGCCGCGGTTGCTGCCCCGTGCCGCAAAGCCCCCGCCGGTAAGATATACACGGAACCTCGAAACATCATTGCCGGTAAAATACAGGCCGTTCAGCCCTTCGTCGACATAGGTTATGCTTAAGGTAAACGGCTCGGTGTCCTTTGTTATACTTGAAAGCTCGGTTCCACGCCTGTCCGCCGCAGATACCCTTTCCCAGAACGGCCTGGATGAGCTTTCACCGGGGGAAGGGGCAGACGGGTCCTCACTTTCCCGTAAGGCAACTGCTTGGTGAATAGCCAGCTCGTAGTCGGTTTTCTCCCCGTCATCATAGAAAACAGTGTAAAGCAGCCGGTTTGAGGACCCATCCCAAGCTATATCCTCAAATCGTATGACAGGGTTGCCGGTGTCCGGGTTTTCTGTAACCTCCGCCTGCATACTTGCGCCGCGTTCCCTGGGGACGAAGGGGCTTGCGTTGGAAAGATAGGCCTCGGCTATATCTTTTTCCCATTTTACCTCTATAACAATATCATATCCGCGGCTGCGCTGGTTTATCGAGCCTATCGAATTTCTGTTTGAGCGGTTTTCCACACGTATGGAAACAACAGTGGGGGTAGCCGGTCCGGGGGTAGGGATAGCTGCCCCCGCATAAAATAATGTGCCGCGCCCCCCAAAAAACATCATGGCAAGCATAAGTAAAATAGTTAAAATTCGTTTCACTGTCCGTTTACCTCGGTTTCTTCGATGGTCATGTCGTCTTCGTCGTCAAAGGCGATTGAGCGGTTTTCCATATCTGATGTAATATTGCCGTCGAGTATAGTGATGATCCTGTCGGCATATTTCGCCAGGTTGGGGTCGTGGGTTACGAGTATGAGCGTCTGGTTGTGCCGGCGGCAAAGCCCGACCATCATGCGCATGACTTCCATTGTCGTGCGGGAGTCAAGGTTGCCGGTAGGCTCGTCCGCGAAAACGATTTTCGGGTTTGCCACAAACGCCCTCGCGATGCCCACGCGCTGCTGCTGCCCGCCGGACATCTGCGCAGGTGTATGTGCCAGCCGCTCCTTCAGCCCGACCTCTGACAGAATTTTCCGTGCGGCTTTTTCCCTTAAAGTTTTATCCGCGCCCCGGAAAATAAGCGGCAGGCTTACATTTTCAAGCGCCGTCATCGATGCCATCAGGTTATATGACTGGAAGATAAAGCCAATGTATTTTTGGCGGAATTTCGCAAGCCTGTCCTCGGAGAAGCGGGAGATATCGCGCTTGCCGATAAAAACCTCGCCCCGTGTTGGTTTTTCAAGCCCCGCAAGCTGGTTTAGAAGCGTAGATTTGCCCGAGCCTGATGTACCGACTATGCAGCAGACCTGCCCGGTGGGGACCTCAAAGCTTACATCGTCAAGGGCGACCACATACTCGCCGCCAACCTTGTACACCTTGCGCAGGTTTTTGACCCGGATGATTGGGGCGGACATTGGGGCAATCATTCCCTTCATGAAGCGCGGTTTGTTATTTTACAATATTTCCCGGCTCGGAAAAGCGCGAAGCCTGTTGAAAATCTTCCGCAAACAGTATACCATAAAGAATGTGCTAAATCAACAAAAATCAAGCGCGGGCGCACGACTGCCGCATGAATGGTAATGCAAAGCAGAAACCGGTGAGGGAAGGGAAAAATCTAAGCGTTTAAGATTTGACGAATATATTTGCAAGGATTTAAGCAGGACATAAATCTTTTTTCAGCCATTACTCAGGCTACTGATGAAAGGATTTTTGCATCTTTTCGCCCTCATTTATATTCAACAACTCATTAAACCTATCCCGGAACCCCTGTAAATACTCCGGTGACAGCATTGCAAACGCACGCTCTATTAGACCTCTTGCATAACTAAGCCACCCTTTTGTTAGGATTCACGCAAAATGGCGAAAGAAGAAGCGAGAAAAACGGGAATGAAACAAGACTAAAAGGAGAAGACAAGGAAGCAGGGGACATAAAAAAGCGCGCAAATACCGGAATGTAAAAGTGCGGTATTTGCGCGCAAAATAACACTCCTTTTAGGGCGGTGTACGTAAAACAGTAATGTGTAGTTTGGGAGAAATGGCATGATTTATGGTCATGCCGTTTCCCGTTTCATCAGCGTATCCAAAGGGATGAATCCTATCAAATCATAGCTGATATGGATTTTTTGCCTCCGCTTGCCGCTACTCTTGTCCGGGGCCTCTACATAAACGGCCTTT
>WRLS01000131.1 GCA_009776345.1 Oscillospiraceae bacterium
CGCAGGGCGCCGCAGTTTTTAGGATTTAGGTTATGGGTTTTAGGGTAGGGTCGGGCTTCCATGCCCGACCGCCATTGTACAATACAATTCCATACCTACGATATGCCCGCTTTTCGTTTTTATTTTGTTCAGCCCAATCGCTCATGCCGCGGGGGCAGTTACTTTGCAACGCGGCAAAGTAACCAAAACGCGCCGGGGAGACCCCGAACCCCCATTTCGACAAACCGCATAGCCTTGTGCCTTTCATCGCGCACGTCATATGCTTTGTCCTATAATCCGCCCAATCACCCAGCCGAGCCGAGCTCCAGGGTCTCGTAAGCTGAGCAAAGCTCAGCTGGCGAAAAAGGAATTATGAAAAAAAGATTATCAAAGACTTTTCCGCTGTTATTACGTACGCAGTTTTGTGCCTGGCGTCGCTCTTTCCTTTGGATTTACGCCTACTTGCCTTTGTAGATTTGTGTCCATCAAAGCTGCAATGCTAACTGAAGGTTTGCAAGCGGGGAAAAATTCGTTTTCTTTTTTTCATATTATCTTTTTCCCCGCGCCCAGCATTTGAGCCTCGCAAGGCGAAAGCGGAAGGCAGATGTATTTTATTGACTACTCATAATTTTCGTTCTGGCAAGTGTGGCTTCTACAGCCTCTGCGGGGGGTCGCGGGGGTTCTCAGGGGGCGAGCGGGGGCGGCGGCCCCCAGCCCCCTGAGCCGCGTTTTTCTTTGTTACTTTCTTTTTGGCGGTGCAAAAAGAAAGTAAATGATGCGTCGCGGAGCGCGCTTGTGCAACCGCGTTGCAAAGTAACAGCCCCTGCGGCATGAGCGGCTCGTTGCTACAATAAGAAACGGGCATATCGTAGGCATGGAATTGTATTGTACAATGGCAGTCGGGCATGGAACACCGACCCTACAAACTCCTTCCCTTCCTCAAACCCCAATCCTTAATCCCGCACGCAGCGCCTCCGTGTTAATCAACCACAACCCTCACCACAACCGGCATATCCTCTTTCCCGGCGCGCGCGCGTATATGCAGCCCGCCGCTGTCCCTATGCCACTCCGGGCGGTCTTGCCCGAGGACTTCAACATCCCTTATAATCCCATGAAAAACCGGCAGCCGCGAAGCGTCCTGCTCCGCAAGTGATGTCACCGTCACTTTTCCGTCCTCCGGCCATTCCAATACCGCCGCATACAACACGCCGCCTTTCGCGGTAAAGCGGATATCCCGCGGTGTAAACGCGGTATCGGTATCGTCGGTGAACTGCCCTTCCTTGGTTTGTGTCGGCCCTTCCCCGGCTTTGCGCCAAACTCCGGTGCCGTATACCGCCTCGCCGTTTACCTCAAGCCATTTCCCGATGCCGAGAAGCACCGCGGTTTCCTCATCTGAAATTGACCCATCCGCCTTGGGGCCTACATTTAGCAGCATCACGCCGTTTTTACTTACGATGTCAATTAAATCGCAGACCAGGCCTTTTGCGGATTTAAAGCTGTTGTTTTCCGTCCAGCACCAGGAATTGCGCGCGATTGATGTACACGTCTGCCAATGGAACGGTTGTATCCCCGCGAACTTGCCGCGCTCAATATCCACGGTAGCAGTACCGAACGGGAAAGCGTCATGCTTATAGCTGATTGTGACATCCTCGCCCCACTGCTCCGCGCGGTTATAATAATACGCGGCGAACTTTCGCAGATAGGGCTTTACCGCGCTGTGCTGTATCCACCAGTCAAAATAGATCAGCTTCGGGCGGTATTTGTCCGCAAGCTCACAGCAGCGCGCAAACCAATCCTCCAGGTATTCGCTGCTCGGCGCGGGTTCGCCGTATAAATCATGATGCCCCGGCTCAGGCATTGCCGGCCAATAGAAATCCCCGCGGGACATAGGCTCAGCAATATCGCTTTCAAAATCCTTGCCGTGGCCCATAAAAAACCAATGCTCCGCGCGGTGGGACGATGCCCCGCATATGATCCCTTTTTCCCCCAGCGCCGCGCCCAATTCGCCCAGCACATCCCGCTTCGGACCCATTTCATATGAATTCCACTTTGAAAGCCCGCTTCTGTACATCTGGAACCCGTCATGATGCTCCGCCACAGGGACGCAATATTTCGCGCCCGCCCTCGCGAACAAATCCGCCCACTCCTCCGGGGAAAATTTCGGCGCGGTAAATTGCGGGATGAAATCTTTGTAGCCGAATTCCTTATGCGGGCCGTATGTTTTTATGTGATGCATATATTCCGGGGAATCTTTTATATACATATTCCGCGAATACCATTCATTGGAGAAGGCAGGCACCGAATAAATTCCCCAATGGATGAAGATGCCCAGCTTTCCGTCCCGCATCCATTTCGGCATTTCCCGCCCGAACAGCGACCCCCAATCATCCTTATATTTTCCCTGCCTGTTTACTTCATCAGCCTCGCGCAAATACTCCCGACCGGTCATAACAGCGCCCCCTAATCTTTATTTTTGTTTCTGCCCTACCCTAAATCCTCAATCCTAAAACCTAAAACCTGCCGCAGGCCGTAGGGGACAGCGTCCTCGACGTCCCGTGATTTTCACAACGTTATATTCGAGGCATCGTAGGGGCGACCCTCGCGGTCGCCCGCATTGCACGATGCGCCGCGGTAATTTGCGGGCGACCGCAAGGGTCGCCCCTACGGCACAACATAATATTGCGCTTAACCCCTCGCCCCCTTCGCGCACGAAGGGGGTGCCGTCCGCAGACGGCGGGGGTTGTTTCCCGTAATTCCCCTCCTTGGAGGGGTGGCAGGCGTAGCCTGACGGGGTGGTTCGTAGGGGACGGCGTCCTCGACGTCCCGCATTTACTAAACAATCAACAATATTGCATCGTAGGGACGGGCCCATGTGCCCGCCCGCAAATTATCGCGTCGCATCGTACAATGCGGGCGGCAGATTGCCGCCCCTACGGCACAACACATTTTTCATGTAGGGTCGGGCTTCCATGCCCGACCGTTTACAGGCAAATCGAATATTCGCGGGCGGGGATGGAACCCCGCCCCTACGTCCCTTCCTAAAACCTATAACCTAATTCCTAAATCCTGCGGCGCTCTGCGCCGCCGCATATTCAATCGCGCTGACAAGGCTGCTGTCATCCGCTATGCCTTTGCCCGCGTTGTCAAATGCGGTCCCATGATCCACCGAACAGCGTATAATCGGCAGCCCGAGCGTTATATTCACCCCGCTGACCGAACCCCATTTCTGCGCCTTTTCATCCCACCTAAAGCCGATTGTTTTCAGCGGGATATGCCCTTGGTCATGATACATCGCGACAACTATGTCATACCACCCGCCCAGCGCTTTGGAAAATAATGTATCAGGCGGCACGGGACCGTCCGCGTCGATTCCCTCACTGCGCGCCGCTTTTATCGCGGGGATAATCTGCTCTATTTCCTCTTTCCCGAAAAGCCCGTTTTCCCCGGCATGGGGGTTAAGCCCCGCCACGCCTATGCGGGGGTTTTCTATGCCCAAGCTTTTACAGGCGCCATGCGCCAATTTTATCACATCCAGCACGCGGCTTTTTTCCACGAGGGCGCACGCCTGTGCCAATGAAACATGGGTCGAAACATGGACTACCCGCAAATTGCCGTGGGCGAGCATCATTGTGTAATCCTCTGTGTTTGTATAGTGCGCGTAAATTTCCGTATGCCCCGCAAAATGATGCCCCGCCAGATTGATCGCTTCTTTATTTATCGGACCGGTTACGGTTGCGTCAACTTCACCCGCCAGCGCAAGCTCGATTAGCTTTACGACAGCCTCAAACGCGGCATTCCCGGGCATCGCCGCTGCTTCTCCATAATTAAGACGCGCCATATCCACATTTTTAAGGTCGAGGACATCTACCGTACCGTACTCAAATTTAGCGTCGATTACCCGCGTGACCGCGTTTACGGAAAGCGGCAGGCACGTTATCCTCAGCGCGTCTTCCATCACGCCCGCATCCCCGACAATAACAGGGCGGCACAACCTGTAAACCTCCCTGCACCCCAGGGCTTTCAAGGCGATTTCGGGGCCGATCCCCGCGGGGTCGCCCATACTTATGCCTAAAATCGGCATTGATTTCTTTTCCATTATATTACCTCTTTAAAAAATCATGACAACAGCTTTTGAATCTCCAAAAGCGCGTTTTCATCCCCGAATCCCCCGGATTTTGTTACGATATACCGCTTTTCCCTGCCCCACAAATCCGCCTCCCCAAAGGATACCCCCGACAGCGCTTCGCCGAGCAGTTTTATTTCCGAAACACCGCACGCGTCGAGAGCAGCCCGCGCGGTATCCCCGCCGGATAATACGACACCGGAAAAATTAAATCCCCTTAAAATCTCACCCGCGGCTCCGGAAACTGCATCTGTAATACTCGGACAGCTCACTTCGCCCGCCTTGCCGAAATCTTCGCAGGGATCTGCGGCACTGCTCACCGCCAGCAGCAGCGCAGGCGGGTTTTTGCCCATAAGCTGCCCGGCTTCCCGGACCGCGCGGGCGGCTTCACGCGCCGCGCCGCCATTTTGGCAAACCGCCGTGTCAATAAATACAGCCGGTATATTCTCACGGATAAGCGCTTTCACCTGTTTTGCTGTCACGGGGTTCCCCGTGCCGATAACAAACAGCGGCACACCCAAGCCCTCGGTATACTGCCTAGCATGGTAAAACGTAGTTTTACCGCGTGTTAAGCGAAGCCTCTTTTTTTCGGGCCCCGCCCGAAAAAAAGTCCCCCTGCACGCAGGCGCGCGCCGCTCCGCGGCCGTCAAGCTCCGCTTGCCACGTAAATTTGCACGCAAATTTACGGCGCGCCGCCGCAACACAGCCTCGCGCAAATCTCGCGGCACGGCCTCGCCAAGCCCCCAATAACCGCGCAGCTTTTCTATAAACCCCAATGCGCCGACAGGCAGAAACTCACAGCCAAGCTTTTCACACGCGCGGGCTGTCCGCGTTAAATCCTTTTCGCTCTCCGCGTCCGCCAGCACAATCTGCGCACCTTCGCGGCGGGCGTTTTCCACGGCTTGCCATATCTCATCCGCGCCCTTTTTTACAACAGCCAGCGGGATATGCGCGGTTTGCCTTCCGCAGCCTTTGAACAGCTCAAATACAGGGACAGCGGCGGCGTTATCGCGAAGCACATTTCCGCCGATAAATTTCCTGCCGCTTTGCGGGGCGGCGGGGGAAACAACCGCCAAATCTATCCCAAGGCAGTCCATCACCGCGCAGATTTCCACGGCAGCATTGCCGCGGAACAGGGAATCGATCTTCTTATAAAAATGCTTTACCCCCGCCGTTTTAAGCCGATCGGCTATGCTGTACACTCTGTCATACGCGCACCGGGCGCTGACCGCGCGGCTGTCCGTATGAAAGGCGGCGACGCGGGGAAGCCCGCCCGCCCGCGATAAATCCGGTACACCGCAAAACACGCGCACCTCGGTTTTATCACAGGCAAGCTTTACCGCCGCGTCGCACGCGCCCGTCAAGTCATCCGCGATAACCGCGACACAGCCCATCACAGCAAAGTATGCGCTACGCGCCCCTCGGGCTTTACCCGCAGATGTTCGTTTCCCCACATAGTTACGTAACCTCTTTTTGTTTGTTCGCGAATCCTACCGCAGACCGTAGGGGACGGCGTCCTCGACGTCCCGAAATTACCAAACAATCAACAATATTGCGTGCATTTTGCCCCCTTCGCGCACGAAGGGGGTGCCGGCCGCAGACGGCGGGGGTTGTATCCCCGTAACTCGCCGCCAAAGGACA
>WRLS01000132.1 GCA_009776345.1 Oscillospiraceae bacterium
TACGGACGTAGTTAGTCCAAGGTAAAACTGTCAGGCCGATTGCTCTCTACATTCTACAGCTTTAGCAACAAGACGGAAAAAGTCACGGCTGGCTACCGTGACCTAATCCGTAATTATATTGTAGGAGTGTTGAACATGAAAAATGTATTAAACAATGCGCGGAGGGCGACCATATTGTAGCTCTCCGTAAAAAGGAGAAGCTGATGAAAGTTTGTACTGAAACATTAAAGCGCGTATTAAGCAAGATGTACGGCAAAGCTATTACACGCGCCGATTATCAAATTGAGGAAATGCAAGGCGGTTCGGCAAGCAGCGTACAGCTTATAACAGGCACGGCAGAAACCGGCGGCGGAAATAGGCTGCCATACAAAGTCATATTAAAGGCAGTGAAAAAAGCGGACTGCCCCGTCGACCCTAATTCATGGCGGCGGGAGTATGATTTGCTAAAATCGGGTTTCGGCAATTTATTTACCGATACGCTGCGCTGGCCTATGTGTTTCCACGCGGAAATGAACGATGAAGAAACTGAAACACAGCTATGGTTAGAATATGTTGACGGCGTATCGGGGGACGGCTTGACTGCCGAAATGTTCGAGCGCGCGGCTTATGAAATCGGGCGTTTCCAAGGCAGATTATACGCTGAACAGCCACCTGTGCTACAAAAGATCCCTAACCTAAGTAAACCGGACATCAAGAAGGGATATTATTTCTTGCGCAGGACGCAAAAGCTTTACGGCTTCATACGCTCCGACAACTGCGGGATTCCGAAGCATCTATGCAAAATGCTTATTGACATGGATGAAAACGCGGACGATTTATGGAATAGAATCGAGCAGCTTCCGGCCGTGCTGTGTCACAGGGATGTTTGGATGGAGAACATATTCTATTCGGACGGAAAAGTAACCCTTATTGATTGGGACACCGCCGGATGGGGCTATTTGGGAGAGGACATAGCCTGTCTTATAGCGGATGAGGCCGACCATGAATATATGCTTGACCGTTACCGCAGATGTGTCCCTGCATATTACAAGGGTTTTTCGGAATATGCGGATATATCACATATTTCGGACCATTGTATTCCTGAGCAAATTCTGCTCATGTATGGATACAAGCTTGTTGAATGGTATCTAAAAGCATCAGAAGCGGGTTGGGCTGAAGCCCAAACGCTGAATATCAATACGCTGCAAAAAATTTATGAGATAAGGGGTAGCTTAATAAGATAAAGCATTTCCTGCGTTGAAGCGATGACATTACAGCCCTAAGAAGCGATAAGCTTTAACCTTACAAAAAGCACAAAACAAAGACGAGAATCGGCTGCATTCTCGTCTTTTGTTGGAGCTGATGGTCGGAATCGAACCGACAACCTGCGCATTACAAGTGCGCTGCTCTGCCTTTGAGCCACATCAGCATACGGGGCAAAAGCCCCTGTTTATTTTTGCACAATACATACTTTAACACGCAGCCGCGAAAAAGTCAACCGGCTTAGAGCATACTGTCATTGACAAACCGCACATTCGCGGCGGGGGACATATCGGCGATGGGATTGCCGGTGAAGTCCACATCAGTCAGCGACGGGGTGGCGGCTACGGCGGTGATTTCCGTTATTTGGTTGTCCGCCGCGTAAAACAGAAGCAGCTTCGGCATCCCCCGTATCGGCGAGATATCGGTGATTTGATTGCTGTTTACCACCAATTCCCGCAGGACAGGCAGATCGGAAACAGGGGACAGGTCGCTGATTTGGTTGTTTTGCGCCCAGATTTCCGCCAGCTTTGAAAGCCCGGACACGGGCGCGAGGCCGATAATATTATTATTGTTGACATAGAGGAACTGTAAATTTTCCATGCCGGCGATAGGGGAGAGGTCGGTGATTTCGTTGAAGTACAAGCCCAGCGTTTCAAGCTTTGAGAGCCTTTCAATGCCCGATATATCAGCCACGGAGCTGTAGCATATTACAAGCCGCCTAAGCTCCGTGAAATAGGCGAGGTCGGCCAAAGAGCGGATTGTCCCGCGCTCGGTATAGAGCGTGTCATCGATGACATAGCCGTTGGAACGGTTTGTCGAGATAAGCGACTGGTTTACCGCGGCATGGGTGTCGCCGACGATTTTCATCGTGGTAATTTGCCGAAGGTCGTCCGGCAGGATATCGCCGTCCGGGTTTTCAAGGGCGAGGCGCAGCATCCGCTCAAAGGCTTCGTCTTCAAAAATGATGGGCATTGGGGGCGGGGGCGCATCGGGGTCAGGCGGCGGGGGAGGGGTAAGCTCGTCGATTTTATCTTGGATGCGGCTGTCACCGGTGAACAGCAGCCCGTCCTCCAGGGTTTCGATCAGATTCACGCGCAGGACATAGGCGTTGTGCGCCTCTTCGGCAAGCTTTGTATCCGTCAGCCCGAGATAAGCTTCGGTCACATGGTCGATTTCAAGCTCCTCGCGTTTTTCTATCAGCTGTGTGAAGGCTTTTTCCGCCGCGCCGAAGTCCTCGAGCATGATGCTTTCCAGTGCGCTGTCTATAATTTCCCGCGTGGTGGGCGCTTGCGGGAGGGCAATCAGCCCCAGCATAAACGCGGCGGCAACCCCACCGCCAAGAAGCACAGCACCGCCTCCGCCGCCAAACATCAGCAGCATCTTTTTCTTGCGGCTCATCGGCTCCCGTTCTTTTTTGGGCTTGGGGGATTTTTTTACTTTAGGCTTTTTTACCTTTTTGGGTTTAGGCGGTTTTGCCGCTTTGGGCTTTTTTTCTTTTTTGGTGGGAGGGGGGGCGGCTTCAGGCTGAGGGGCGGGCGGCTCGGCAACAACCGCTTCATCGGCGGGCGGGTTTTCTTCAGCCGCAGGCTCCCCGGCATCCTCCTTGCGGAAGCTGAGCTTATATTTAAACGCTTTTTTCGCGGGCTTCTCTTTGGCGGGCTTGCCGCCTTCCTGCACATCCTCGCCGCCTTTTATCTTTTTGAGCAGATCAAGTAAGGGCATCTATTCCCCTCCCTTCAAATCCCCGGCTATTAGTTTACACATTACTCATATAATTATTTCGGCACGTGCGGGTGTTTCTTTATACATGATGAAGATTTTACGCCTGCCCATGATATTTAAAAAATGGCAATAATTGGAAGTATCGACAATAACCGCGCAGCCAACAGCCTATACTGGTATTTACCAATTATTTAGGGGGACGTAAAATGGCTTGGCTGCGAACAGTTGAGGACAGGGCGGCTGCGGGCTTTGATGCTTCGCGCTTGGAGGGGATGGCCGCCGTGCTTGCGGGGTCAGAGCATTGCGTGCTGTGCGAAAACGCTTCCGACGGGCTTGCGATGGCGCTGGGCATCTGCGGGGCGGGCAGCGGCGACAAAGTGCTGTGTTCGCCGCTGGCGGGGCGCCATGTCCGCCTTGCGGTACATAACGTAAACGCTGTCCCGGTTTATGTAGATATAAACCCAAACTCCCTGAACATCGACCCTTACTGCCTGGATTATGTGCTGCGGAAATACAAACGGGAAAAAACAGCCCCGCCAAGCATCCTGATTGCTACCGATCAGTTCGGGCTTCCGTGCAATTACACATCGCTCGGGGAGATATGCGCCGAAAACGGCGTTACGCTCATCGAGGATATGGGGACAGGGTTCGGTGGAAAGCATGATGGAAAGCCGATGGGGAGCTTTGGCAGGTTTTCCGCCGCGTCGGTTTTGGATGAAGGTGAATCAGGCAGCGACGGCGCGGTATTCTGCCGTGACGCGGGGGACGCGGAGATCCTGCGGGTCCTGCAGGAGGACAACGGTGTGCGCCAAATGCTGTACGGTACCGCAGAAACCGAACCGGGTGACGGCGAAATACAGGGGGGGCATCTCGAAAAACGGCTCACGGAAGCCGCCGATGCCATGCAGAAGCGGCGGGACATCGCGGGTATGTACAGGGAAAAGCTAAAGGGCCATGTACGGTTCCAGGAAACAGGCACAGCCGAAAGCGCCTATACGCATTTTGCTGTGCTGACACCGGACAAAACACGCCGCGAAGCCGTGATGGCGGCATTTGTCCGCGAACGCATCCCCTGCACCGCGGTCGGCGCGGCGTATCCGGGCGAATTTGACAAGGAAGGCGAATGGGCGCGCGCGATTTTGGCAAACACAAAGCTCACGTCAAAAAAACTGCTGCTGCTGCCAATGCACCAATACCTGACAGAAAATGTAGTAAGCTATATTTGCGATATAATGATTGCGGAGTTGGGGTAAACCTATAAAATTACGTCACAGCCTCTGAATCGGCGGCGTCTAAATTCCCCGCAGAAAGGCGTTTGCTCCCCGCGATTATAAAAAACACAAGCACGAAGATGGCGATATCCAAGCCAAACGGCAACCGCCGGTCAATCTCGGACAGCCAGCCCGCAAAGTATCCGAACGGGATATTGACCGCCAGCACAAGCACTGTCATGATGCTGAAGATCCTGGCGCGCTCAGCGGGGTCGACAAGCAAAATCATAATCGAGTCCCTGCGCGGCATTACAAGCGCGTGGGCGCAGGCCTCCAAAAATATGTAGACGAACGGTACAATCAAATTTCCGCGCGGGGACAGGATCAGCACGATATGGCTCGCAAAGTAAAACCCGCCCCCCGCCAGCATCGGCCCTTTATAACCGAAGCGGCTCAGCCCTGACTGTATCCCGAACATAAAAACCAAGATAATGATAGAGCGCAAAATGGGGAAGTACGCCAGGAAATGCTGCGGGACCATCAAATCGTGCGTGGTGAGCAGCCCGAAAAAATTGCCCATTATCAAAGACGCGATGCTCAAGGTCGCGGAGACTACCAGCGCCAGGCGCATATCCGCGGAGGACAGGATCCTGCGTAAAATCGCGCCGTAGCCCGACATTACGGCAAATAGCGACATCCCGCCTGTTTCCTTCATGCGGGTTTCGCCTATGCCTGTTTCCGTGCTGTAAAAATACAGGATCACAAATTTCGCGGTCATTGACACAAAGGTAAAAAGATAAATTATCCGCATTGTCGCGACAATGCCCAGCCGATTTACAAGCAGCCCGGAAAAAGGCGCAAACACAACCGCGAGCTGGCCGGTTATATGCAGGAAAGAAAAAATATCGGCAATGGAGCTTTTTTCCGCGTCCTCTACCAGCAGGCACATCCAGGAGTTGTTCGTGACCTGCCATAGGCCGTTAAGCGCCGCCGCTGTGATAAACCACCAGAAATTTTGGGAAAACGCCCAAAGCAAAGCCGGTATGGACCATGCTATAAGGTCGAAGATGACGGTGGTCTTCCTGCGGCCCAGCTTGTCGGTTATAGCGCCGCTGACCAGTGCGGACACGGCCTGGAAAAACATAGAAACAGACGCGACAAGCCCGATCTGCCTGTCTGTCAGTAAAAGCGCGGACATATAAACCGTGGCAAACGGGGCATAGAGCTGGTTCGGTATCCCCCACAGCGGTTCTGTGAATATGCAGTATTTTGGGTTTCCGCGCAGCGCTAAAAGCGACTTTATCAGCGGGTGGTTTTTCATGTTATTCCTCGTCTATGAGTTTCGCAGTTTGTGTATAATGCGTTGTAGGGGACGGCGTCCTCGACGTCCCGAAATTACAATCGAAACCATATGTAAGCCGTAGGGGCGGCAACCTGCCGCCCGTAATTCCCCTCCTTGGAGGGGTGGCGCGGAGCGCCGGGGTGGTTTATAACGCGGTTTCATCTTCGGTTAGTTTTCACCGCCCCAGCCCCCGCGG
>WRLS01000133.1 GCA_009776345.1 Oscillospiraceae bacterium
ACCCAGCCGAGCCGGGCTCCAGGTCTCGAACGCGAAAAAAGGTATTAGGAATAAAAGAAATCAAAGACTTTTTCCGCTGTTATTACGTGCGCGGTTTTGTGCAGGGCGTCGTTCCCTGTTTTGGTTTTGTGCCTGATTGCCTTTGTAGTCTGCACTTTTTCTTGGGACAAAACTTATCGTTTCTTCCCTTACTATTTTCCAATTTCTATTTTCAATTTTCTATCTGCGGAGGGATTATTTATGCCAACCCACTTTTCGGAAGTAAAGCTGTTCCAAGTAAAACCCGATAAAACACAGGAATTTGAAGCTTTGATCGCATCCGTTGCCGAAGATCAAAAACAGCAAAACGGCTGTATGGGCATCAAATATCTAAAGCGCTTTTACACAATAGACGGCACCGAACCGGGAAGCCCCCCGCGGCAGCTTACGAAAATTGTAAAATGCGTAAAATACTATTCTTATTGGGAGTTTGACAGCGCCGAAAGCTACGGCGCCGCAAACGGCCGGTTTTTTGCGCAGCACGCAAAGGCGATACAAAAGCTGCTGATTATGCCGTTTGATATAAACTGCGGGGATTGTGTTTTTTGTTAATCAAACGAAAAA
This sequence comes from Oscillospiraceae bacterium, assembly GCA_009776345.1. GTDB lineage: Bacteria > Bacillota > Clostridia > Oscillospirales > Ruminococcaceae > WRAV01. The sequence goes on from WRLS01000133.1 coordinate 604, forward strand.
AGTATCATTCAATCCCGGAGGTAAACAATGTTCACCCATCTGCACACACACACGGAGTACAGCCTGCTCGACGGCGCGTGCCGCCTTACTACTCTTGTTGCTAGAGCAAAGGAGCTGGGGCAGAGCGCGCTTGCAATCACTGACCATGGTGTGATGTACGGCGTGATTGAGTTTTACAAGCTTTGCAAAAAGCAGGGCATAAAGCCCATCATCGGCTGTGAGGTTTACGCCGCGCCGCGTTCGCGGTTTGACAAGGTGCATAAGGTGGACTCGTCGCCGTACCACCTTGTTTTGCTGTGCAAAAACGAAATCGGCTACCGCAACCTGCTAAAGCTCGTATCCGCCGGGTATATTGAGGGGTTCTACTCCCGCCCGCGGGTCGACCGAGAGTTGCTTGAGCGGTATCACGAAGGGCTTGTTTGTTTGAGCGGCTGCCTTGCCGGCGAGGTCCCGCGCTTTCTTGCCGCCGGCGAATATGAAAAAGCAAAAGAGACCGCGCTATGGTACAAAAATCTATTCGGCGATGATTATTTTATAGAGATTCAAAACCACGGCATCGCCGACCAGCTTAGGATTTTGCCCCTGCTCGCAAAGCTTTCCCGCGAAACAGGCGTGCCGATGGCGGCGACAAACGACTGCCATTATGTAAACAAAGAGGACGCCGCCATGCAAAATGTGCTGGTGTGCATCGCGACTAACCGCACTATCCACGACGCAAGCGACATGGAGTTTGAAACAAGCGAGTTCTACCTTAAAAGCGAAGATGAAATGCGCGCTCTCTTCGATAACTTTGAGGGCGCGGCCGAAAATACATCGATAATCGCCGAACGCTGTAATTTGGAGTTTGAGTTCGGGCAGACAAAGCTCCCTGTTTTTGACGCGCCGGAGGGCGAAGACAACGAAAGCTGCATCCGGCGTATGTGCTATGACGGCCTGCGAAAATATTACGGCGAAAACCCTGCCGAAGAAATCACACAGAGGCTGGAGTTTGAGCTGGGCGTGATAGCATCCATGGGATATATAGATTATTTTTTAATCGTCTGGGATTTTATCCGCTACGCAAAAAGCTGTGGGATACCCGTGGGCCCGGGGCGCGGTTCGGGCGCGGGGAGCCTTGTCGCCTACTGCATCGGGATTACGGGCGTTGACCCCATTAAATATAATTTGCTTTTTGAGCGATTTTTAAACCCGGAGCGTATTTCCATGCCGGATTTTGATATTGACTTCTGTTATGAACGCAGGCAGGAGGTCATCGACTATGTTGTGCGCAAATACGGCAGTGACCATGTTGCGCAGATTACAACCTTCGGAACAATGGCGGCAAGGGCGGCCCTGCGCGATGTTGGGCGCGCGCTGGGCATGAGCTACGGCGCGGTGGATGTAATCGCGAAAAATGTGCCGTTTGAGCTTAATATAACCCTTGACAAGGCGCTTGAGATCGCGCCGGATTTCAGTCACCTGTATGAATCCGACCCGCAAAACAAAGAGCTAATAGACATGGCGCGGAAAGTTGAGGGGATGGTGCGCCACGCTTCAACACACGCGGCGGGCGTTGTAATCACGCGCGAAACCGTAGACAGCTATGTGCCGCTGCAAAAAACCGACACCGCCATAGCCACGCAGTTTCCCATGGGCACATTAGAAGAGCTTGGGCTGTTAAAGATGGATTTTCTGGGGCTTCGCAACCTTACAGTCATGCGCGATGTTGAAAACATGATCAATTTAAGCAAACCGGAAGGCGTAGGGGACGCGCCCCCGCGCGTCCCGTCTGCCGCCGATTTCAAAATCGAAGATATCCGCCTTGACGACCCCGGTGTGTTCGATATGCTTTCAAAGGGGCGGACAAGCGGTGTGTTCCAGTACGAATCCGGCGGGATGAAAAACGTGCTGATGCAGTTAAAGCCCGAGCATATGGAGGATCTGATCGCCGTTATCTCCCTCTACCGCCCGGGACCGATGGACTCTATCCCAACATACATCCGCAACCGCCACAACCCAAAGCTTGTCACATACAAGCACCCGAAGCTTGAGCCTATACTAAAAGTAACCTACGGCTGTATCGTCTACCAGGAGCAGGTGCTGGAAATCTGCCGCGAGCTTGCGGGCTTTTCCTACGGCCACGCGGATATTGTGCGCCGCGCCATGTCTAAAAAAGACCACGAAGTCATGCGCAGGGAACGCCATAATTTTATCCACGGCCTAAAACGGGATGACGGCAGTGTTGTCTGCGCGGGGGCAGTGGCGAACGGCGTGCCGGAAAATATCGCCAACGAAATTTTCGATGAAGTTGACGCTTTCGCATCCTACGCCTTTAACAAGGCGCACGCGGCGGCATATGCGCTTATCGCCTATCAAACGGCATATCTGAAGCTTCACTACCCCGGGCAGTACATGGCGGCGCTGCTGACCAGCGTGCTGGACTCCGGCGACAAAGTAGCCGATTACACGGCGGAGTGCAAACGGCTGGGCATAGATGTTTTACCGCCCGATATCAATGAAAGCGGGCTGGGGTTTACTTTTTCGGGCAGTAAAATCAGGTTCGGGCTGCTTGCCGTGAAAAATTTAGGCAGGGGGCTTATAAAAAATATAATCGAACAGCGGGGACAGAAGCCATTTAGCGGGCTGTACAGCCTTCTTGACCGGATGCAGGGCAAGGACCTCAACCGCCGCGCCGTGGAAAGCCTTATCAAATGCGGCGCGCTGGACAGCTTCGGGCATAACCGCAGGCAGATGCTTCACGGCTTTGGGAAGCTGCTCGACGATATCGAAAGCGTACACCGCAGCAATTTGGAAGGGCAAGTAAGCCTGTTCGGCGCACCGGGCGAAACATCAGGCAATGACTACGCATTGCCTGATGTAGAAGAATTTTCCCCGACCGAAAAACTCGCGCTGGAAAAAGAAACCACCGGCCTGTACCTTTCCGGCCACCCGCTGGACGAATATGAAAATCTGGCAAAGAATGTGAACGCCGTGCCTATCGCAAAGCTTTTGCGGTCTGATAGCAATAACCGCCCGGTTACGGTGCTGGGCATTGTCACGGCAAAAAAGACAAAGGTCACAAAAAACGGCGCGATGATGGCTTTTGTGGATTTAGAGGACAAGACCGCTTCTCTGGAGCTTATTGTTTTCGCGAAAACTTATGAGCAGTACGCGCAGATTATAAACACCGGCAGTATCCTCGTGATAAAAGGCACTGCCGAAAGCGGCCGCGAGGATGACGGCGTAAAGCTGCTGTGCAATGCAGTCATGACGCCGGAGGAAGCGAAGGCTTTACCGGGCGCGGAAAATTACCGCCCCGCGCGTCAAATTATAACAGAAACCGCCCCGCCAAAGCCCGAAAAAAAATCCGCGCGCGCGGGGTTGTACTTGAAATTCACGGACGAAAACAGCCCGCTTGTACAGCAGGCCGTAAACGCGCTATGCATATTTGAGGGGGATTTCCCCGTGTATTTCTATTATCTAAGCAGCAAAAAATATGTCCGATGCCCGCGAAGCTATTGGATTGACCGCCCTAATGACGTGCTGCTGACGGAGCTGAGGCGGATTTTGGGGGAAAATAATGTAGCTGTAATATAATGCATAATAAAAACACCCGTCTTCAAAGCGTAACCGCTTTGAAGCCACCCTCTTTAAAAAAGAGGGTACGTCCTACGGTTGTTTTGTGCTTTTTATGTGAAAGAATAAATCTTGCCCAAGCCTTACCCTCTTTTTTAAAGAGGGTGTCATCACTGCGATTATTCGCAGTGATGACGGGTGTTTTGTAGGGCGCGACCACTGCCGCGCCGAAAGTTGCGCGAAATCCGACGGCGTGCCGGGTCGCCACGCCCTACAGCGCTTCGCGCAGGTTTTAGGAAAAGGAAGAAACTTATCGCTTCTTCCCTTACTAATTTCTAAAATTCCTATTTTCTATTTACTATCCGCTCTCTCCCTCACAACCATCCGCACGGGCGTGCCCTCCAGCCCGAATGTCCCGCGGATTTGGTTTTCCAGGTACCTTTGATATGAGAAGTGGAAAATATCCGCGCGGTTGCAAAAGCAGACAAAAGTCGGCGGCTTTGTGGAAGACTGTGTGATGTAGTAAATTTTCAGGCGCTTGCCTTTGTCGGACGGCGGCTGTACACGCGCCGCCGCATATGCCAGCAGGTCATTTAGCCGCCCGGTGGAAATCCGCATCGCGTTCTGCCCCGCCACGTAGACAATCAGCTCGTGGAGCTTTTCCAGCCGCTGGCCTGTAAGCGCGGAAATAAAAATAAACGGCGCGTAATTCATAAAGGCGAAATCTTTTTCCAGCTTTACGCGCATTTCCTGCATGGTCTTGCCGTCTTTTTCTACCGCGTCCCACTTGTTTACGGCGATAATACAGCCCTTGCCCGCCTCGTGCGCATAGCCCGCAATTTTGCTGTCCTGCTCCGTAAAGCCCACTACCGCGTCGATTAAGATAACGCAGACATCCGCGCGGTCCACTGCCATATACGCGCGCAAAACGCTGTAGCGCTCAATGTTTTCGTCAACCTTTGATTTTCTTCTGATCCCCGCGGTGTCGATAAACACGAATTTGCCGTGATCGTTTTCGATGATTGTATCTGTAGCGTCGCGGGTGGTGCCGGGCATATCCGAAACTATAACGCGCTCCTCCCCCGCAATTTTATTGACAAGGGAGCTTTTGCCTACATTCGGCTTGCCGATTATCGCGACCTTGATGAAATCCTCGCCGTAGTCATCCTGCTTTTCAAAGTCGATATGTTCAAACACAGCGTCGAGAAGGTCGCCGGTGCCGTGGCCGTGCGTCGCGCTGACCCCGACCGGTTCCCCGATGCCGAGGTTGTAGAACTCATAAAATTCAGGCGGCGGATCCCCGACGCTGTCCATTTTATTTACGCAAAGCACAACGGGCTTGCCGCTTTTTTGCAGCATCGCGGCAACCTCGCTGTCGTTGGCCGTCACACCGGCGCGGATATCGGTGACAAGGACAATCACATCCGCGCTGCTGATTGCAACTTGCGCTTGGCGGCGCATTTGCGCAAGCATGGGCGAATCGGTGCGAGGCTCAATGCCGCCGGTGTCTATTAGCATGACAGTTTTGGCGCGCCATT
>WRLS01000134.1 GCA_009776345.1 Oscillospiraceae bacterium
TAACTCGAAGATAAAACCGCGTTAAAAACCACCCCGGCGCTTCGCGCCACCCCTCCAAGGAGGGGAATTTCGGGCGGGAAAACCCCGCCCCTACGATGCAATATTGTTGATTGTTTGGTAATTTCGGGCGGCAGGTTGCCGCCCCTACGATAGAAATTTGATGATTGTCGGTAATTTCGGGCGGCAGGTTGCCGCCCCTACGATAGAAATTTGATGATTGTCGGTAATTTCGGGACGCCCGGGTGTGCGTCCCCTACCCTAAAACCTGTAGCGCTATGCGCCGCCAACCGCCCCTATAAATTTGCAAATAAATTTTGCGTATCATATTCATGCATTTGCCGTGGCAACCAACGGCAAAGCCCCCAACACCAAGGCGATCGCCGGATGCCCGCCGGAAAGCGCGGGTACGCCAAATATCGCGCTGAGCGGCGGGATAACGCAAACCGCCGCCATAACCGCGAGCGATAACACCGTCCCAATAACCCCCCATGGCTTAAATAACGCGCGTGCGCCGCGCAGGCCCGCCGCCAGGGAAACCAGCGACAGCGACAGCGCCAAAAACGCCATAGCCGACGCGATTTCCGGGCTTGGGCGGAGTGTGCCGGATACGGGGATAAAACCGCCGATATAATAAGCCGCAAGCGCCGGCACGCCTATCAGCACGCCCCTCAGTAGAACAGTGTACCCAATACCCGCAAATCCGCGTTTTTCTTTCGGTGCGGGTCCGGGCGGGGAAAGCTTTTTATTCCGTGACCCCGCGCAGAGCGCAAAAATCGGCAATGCCCCTATCACAAGCCCCGCCAGCAGGATCTGAAACGCTGTAAGCGGCATACCCCGCCCCATGCATACAGGGACCGCCGACAACAGCAGCATACCCAGCCCCGCGCTTACGGCATATTGGGAGACACTGCGGATATTCGCGCTGACAATGCGGCTTTCCCTTATTGTTTCTACGATTGCCGCGAAGCCTTCACCGTTCGGCGAAAGGATAATGTCCGCCGCTCTTTTAACCGCATTACCGCTGTCTTCAGCCGCAAAGCTGATATCGGCGGTTTTCATCGCGGGGATATCCGCAGAAAATAAGCCTGCCGCGACAACAGCCAAACCTTTTTCCTGCAGGGCTTTTATAATACGCTGTTTGTCTGACGGGGAAGCCCCCGCGTATACGCAGTAATCCCCGACTACACGGGAAAGCCCTTCGTCGGTGAAATTTTCAAGCTCTTCGGCGGACATTGCCTTGTGGCCGTTTAGGATGCCGAGCTGCCGCGCCGTTGCCTTCGCGGGCGCGAGCGGGCCTTCTGTGACCATAACGGGCGAGATACCGGCGGCTTTTGCGTTTTCCACTGCTGTTTTAGATGTATCCGCCGGTGGGGTGCCAATGCCGATAATCCCCATGAAAGTCAGGTTTTGTTCCAATGCTTCGGCGGTGATTTCCTCCGGGAGCGCGTCAAGCTCCCTGTACGCGACGCCGACTGCCTGAAGCGCCGCCTTCTCCATCGCCGTGCCTGCTTCGCACGCGCGGCCGGTTTCGCCCTCCGTACAGAGCGGCAAAACCGCGCGGTAACAGCCCTTCGTAACACTTAGCAGATTGTCCCCCACTTGATGCACGGTGGTCATGAGCGGGCGGTTTTTACTTGGAGGTATTTCGGCAAGGCGCGGATATTTTTCATCCGGCATTATTCTGTCGCTCCCCGCGGACTGCATCGCGCGGAGGATCGCGGCATCCAAAGCTTTGTTATTATCTTCCCCGTCAGTGTCCGCATCAGCTGTATTAAGGCACATTGCGCCCAGCCGCAGAAGCCGCAGGGCCTCCGGCGGGTTGCAGCCGTTCATCTCGTGCATATCATGCCCCGCGGGCCAAATGCAGCGCACGGAAGAATCTTTTTGCGTAAATATCCCGTTTTTGCCGGAGATTATGACAGATACGCCCGCAAGGGATTTAAACGCGCGCAGGTTTTTTACCGTTATGTTTTGCTTGGATAAACGCCGCACACTGCTTTTCAGCGTAAAGCCCGGAATAAACGCCAGCCAAATCGGAAGGGCAGCGCCCGCCAGCGCGCAAACAGCTGTGAGCATTTGCATAGGGGCCGCCCCGCGCAAAATCCCCGCGGCATATAAAGCCGCGCAAACGGCAAGCACACAAAGCCCCATCCGCACCGACATATCCGCGGGGCGGCGATGGCGCGGAGATGCGCTCCGGGGCTTTTCGCCCTGTATATGTACTGATTTTAAAACAGCGGTATATTCCGACATATTTCGCGCCTCCACCGGAAAATTGGCATTTTATTTAATATTATGGTAACATAGTATATATTAAGTATAAAAAAAGCGGGGTTTTACTGCATCGTTTGCGATGCAGGTTTTAGGGTCATTCTGAAAAATGCTCATTTACCGAAATGTCAACCATAAACGCAAGTTTCCATTTCGGAATTCGCGGCTCGATAATCATTATGGTTGCATCACATTGCATTTTTCTTGCGGTAGTCAATTTTTCAGAATGACCCTAGGAAAACAAGAAATTATTTATTATGAATTATGCATTACAAAGGGGTGCTTATGCAGTTCAATCAAATCTTCGACAGCCACGCGCATTACAGCAACACGCGCTTTGACGCCGACCGCGATGAGCTGCTGACGGCTTTGCCGGGGAAAGGCGTGGCGGCGGTTTTGGAGGCCGCGTATACTGTAGGGTCCTCGCACATGGCGCAGGGCTTTGCAAAGCGTTACCCGTTTATTTGGTGCAGCGCGGGCATACACCCGCATGACGCAAAAGACGCGCCGGAGGATTTAGAGCAGCAGCTTGAGAAGCTAACCGCATATGAAAAATGCGTTGCGATTGGGGAAGCGGGCTTGGATTATCACTATGATCATTCACCGAGGGAAGTCCAGCGCGATATTTTTTGCCGCCAGGCGGCTTTTGCGGTGGAAAACGGCCTCCCGCTGATTGTACACGACCGCGACGCCCATGCCGACACGCTTGAGATACTGAAAAAATATAAGCCGAAGGGCGTTGTGCATTGTTTTTCCGGCTCTGTGGAGACCGCGCGTGAAATTTTGCGGCTTGGGATGTATATCGGCTTTACCGGCGCGGTTACGTTTGGCAGCGCAAAACGCGCGCCGCTGGTTATTGAAGCCGTGCCGCTTGATCGCCTGCTTGTAGAGACCGACTGCCCGTATATGGCGCCTGTCCCGCTGAGGGGGAGGCGCTGTGAATCTTCCATGATTGTGCATATCGCACAGTTTATCGCGGGGGCCAAAAATATGGAAGCGCAGGAAATTCTCAGCCAAACGTGCCAAAACGCTTGCGAATTGTTTGGGATAAAGTTATAATGGGATTGTATGGTTTGGGGGTTTAAGTAGGGCGGGGGCTTGCCCCTGCCGATACTCCCTCCGGCGCATACGCGCCGCCTCCCTCAGAGAGGGAGGCAAAGTCCCCCTCTTGAGGGGGATGTCACGAAGTGACAGGGGGAGTTTATAACGCGATTTTATCTTCGGTTATTTTTCACCGCTCAAGCCGCGGAGGCTCTTCTTTGCTCGCGCAAAGAAGCAAACGCACCGGGGAGACCCCGGACCCCCATTTCGACAAGCCGCATAGATTAGTACCCTTCATCGCGCACGTCAAAAGCTTTGTCCTATAACCCGCCCAATCGCTCAGCCGAGCCAAGCTCCAGGGCTTGAACGCGAAAAAAGGTATTAGGAATAAAAGAAATCAAAGACTTTTTCCGCTGTTATTACGTGCGCGGGCGTTTCCGGTGTCGCTCTTTCCTTTAGGTTTGTGCTTGCTTGCCTTTGTAGCTTATTCCCCTCCTTGGAGGGGTGGCAGGCGTAGCCTGACGGGGTGGTTCTAAATAGGCACAAATCTTATCGCTTCTTCCCTTTCTAATTCCCAATTCCTAATTCCTAATTCCTATTCGGGGTAGCTTATGAAAAAGATAATTGCCATAATTTTATTGCTTTGCTTATCGGCGGGGGCCTCCCTGCCTGTGTTTGCCGCGGTTGGGAGCCGCGGCTTTACGAGGGTTGGGGGGTATTCGGATTCCCGGGTTTCGTTTGGGTTTGAAACGGACGAGGCGGTTGTTGTCTACAACGGCGATGTTTTGGATTGGGCGGATTTTGGGCGTGTAACCGCGGGGAGCAGTATTTACATCCCGATACATATCATGGATTGGGTCAGCGGCACCGACGCTATTGCGGCGGAAAGGGATATAAGGGACAACGCGGTGGGGCTTGCGTGGGTTTCGCATCAGGGCGAGCGTTTTGTGGACGGCGCGGAGCTGGTGGACGGCAGGCGCGAGCGGATTTCCGGCCTGCCGCAGGGGGCTTATGCCAAAATTGCGCTGAATAACGATTACCACGGCCAAAGCACAATGATAGTTGAGCTTGACCTGGTCCTCTCCGTAAACCGCCTTTCTTACCCCGCAACGCAGATATCTTTGCGCATGGGCATGGCAAACCGCGAAATAACCGTTGACCGCGGCACGGTCTACACAGCGGCCGCGCCTACGCAGTTTCAAGTTTCGCGAAATTTCCGCCATGGTGACGTGACCTTTGATTTCGGCGGGGGCGTACAGTATACAGTGGCGGTAAACCCGCAGGACAGCTACTTTTTGCATTTAAGCCGCGAGGAGGACCCGGTGATCGCGGAAATGTACCCGGACAGCTATTTGGAGTATTATAATTTTTTGGGAGACAGGGATACTTTTTCACGCAGCGGTGAGCTTGCTATCCCAATAGACCGCGCAAAATTTATCCCGAGGGGGGAGCAAAAGCCGCAGGTCTATGTTTACCGGGTACAGCGCGGGAATGAGCTGCGCGCGCTGGATGAAAGCGTGCTGAGCTTTGACAGCGCGAGGAATATTTTGACGGTGCAAACAAGGGAGCTGGGGTACTATATACTCTCCGACCGGCCGCTTCAAAGGGAAATTGAGGGCGGGGACGATGATGTGATTTTTGTAGGCTACGCGCCTGTGGATACCGATCCCGAAGAAGGTGGCGGCCCGCCCGAAATGATAAACCAAAACCCAATGACAGGGCCGTCCGGGCCGGTGATCAGTGCCGCGAATACGGCGGCATACAACCCGCCGACATCGGACACCGCGCCGCTCGCGCCGATTATCCTATGCCTGCTTGCGGCGGGTTTTGCGGCGGCAGGGGTTTGGAAGAAGGGGGTGTTTGCTAAATCCAATTTTCAATTGGATTTAGAGGATTAAGGACGAAACAATTCATAATTCATAATTAAAAAACGACACCGTAGGGCGGGGGCTTGCCCCCGCCGAAATGTCGCCGGGTTAACGGCGGAGGCAAGCCCCCCCCCTACCATAAAACCTAAATCCTGCCGAAGGCTCAACCCCCGCCGCCTGCGGGCGGCACCCCCTTCGTGCGCGAAGGGGGCAGGGGACGGGTGCAAATTATCGCGATGCATCGTATAATGCGGGCGGCAGATTGCCGCCCCTACACGAAAACATATAATATGCCGTAGGGGACGCACACCCGGGCGTCCCGAAATTACCAACCAACCAATATTTAAAACATAAAACCATGTAGGGGCGACCCCGTGCGGTCGCCCGCAAATTACCGCATCGCATCGTACAGTGCGGGACGCCCGGGTGTGCGTCCCCTACGGATTGCGGGTTTTTATGGTGCCG
>WRLS01000135.1 GCA_009776345.1 Oscillospiraceae bacterium
CTATCAAAAAGTGTACCTTTTGATAGTGCCGGTGGTTTGCTTTCTGCTTTTAGTATAGCTGATGATTTCGCGTTTGTCAGAAAGTTTGGCAGAATTGCCAAAGATGAACGGTTGTTTCTTTTACTCTAAATCACGCTGCATCCATTTATCGCGGTTGTGCGCCCATCTCGTTCTGAAGGTGTAACCTGCCAGCGGGCTGTATTCTATCCATACAAAACCGTTGCCCGCCGCGTTTACCTCTTCAACAATTTTGTTCAGTGCCTCCCGGGCCTCTTCCCGCCTGCATATGCCGTCCTCGCGTTCCCATAAGCTGCAGTACAGCTGCTTGAATGAGATTGGGACATCCTCCCGGGTTGCCAGCATATACAGGGCCTCGAATTCGTCGGGGGTAAAATCCAGCTCCGTGTGCGAAACAATGTATGCACGGTTGCTGTGGCTGTCCAGTGTAAGCGGCCCTGCTATCCGCAGATTGTTCAGTGCTGTCATGTCCTTCACTCCATTCGGTTAGTTTCTGTTTTCAGTGTAGCAGATGATTTCGCGTTTGTCAGAAAGTTTGGCAGAATTGCCAAAGATGAACAACTGTTTTAGTTTTGCGGGGCGGTGTTTTTACTGATTTCAGTGTAGCAGATAATTTCGCGTTTGTCAGAAAGTTTGGCAGAATTGCCAAAGATGAACGGTTGTTTGAGTTTCAAAACACCCGCCGTCTGCGGACGGCACCCTCTTTAAAAAAGAGGGAAGGGGCTTCCGGTTGGCTTACCCTCTTTTTTAAAGAGGGTGGCGCGGAGCTGAATTTATTCAGCTTCGTGACGGGTGTTTTGTCTGCTTTCAGTATAGCAGGCGATTTTGCGCTTGTCAGAAAGTTTGGCAGAATTGCCAAAGATGAACGGATGTTTGTATTTATGCTTTATCGAAAAATAGCAAAAGGGCGCAAGCATATCAGCTTGCGCCCTTCAGATTGATGACAAACCCCATATACGGTCGAGGATGGAACCCCGGTCCTACGTTGCAATGCGGCATTGTAGGGTGCGGCTTCCATACCGCACCGTTAGTAAATGCCTTTTTCTACATAAAAGCTACTACGCCGGTTTCTATATCATAATGGGCGGCGATGACTTCAGTGCCCATATGTGAGACCGTAGGGTTTTCTTTGATACTGCGGGCAACATAATCGGCGTTGGCGCGCACTGCCTCGTCAAGCTCCGTGCAGCCCTGTACAGCGTGCGCAATCTCATCTATGACCGCTTGCAGGTTTTCGGGGAATTCGCCTTCTGACAGCGCGCCCGATACCGCACCGCAGAAGCTATGCCCCACCACTACGATAAGCGGCACATGAAGATGCTCCGCCGCGTATTCAAGCGAGCCTAACACCGCCGGGTCCGCTATATTCCCTGCGTTGCGTATTACAAAAATATCGCCGAGCTTTTGGTCAAAATAAATCTCGGGCGCAACGCGGGAGTCGGCACAGGTTACAATAGCGGCAAAAGGGTGCTGCCCGCCGCTTAACACCTCCCTGTCTTTTTTGTCGTTTCGCTTAACTGTGCGGCCTTCAAGATACCGCGCGTTACCGTCCGACAAATATGCCAGCGCAGCTTGCCAGTCACTTACCTGCTCATCGGGGCTGTGTATGCCGGCGGGGTTTACGCCGCTCCCCTTGCAAGCAACCGCGGACAGCAGCAGTATCACTGCAATTAGAATAGACAGTTTCCTCATTTTTACATTTCCTCCATGTTAATATATTTTTTTGCTATCAGCTATTAGCGCCGGTCCGTGTTACATCGTGGATCCATTTGCCGCTTATAATTCTAAAGAAAGCTACAATCGCCTTGAAGAACTCATCACATCGTATTACCAAGAACACCAGCGGCACAGGCCATCCCAAATACAGGCCGGTAAGAAAACCCAGCGGGATACATACCAGCCACAGGAAAGCGACATCCAAAACCAGCGCATAGCGCGTGTCCCCGCCGCCCCGCAATATGCCGACAAGTGACATCGCCGTGGCTGATTGGAATATCACAAGCACGCTGTACACATTTATAATCTGCCCCGCGTATAAAAGCGCGGTGTCGGATATATTATAAAGGCTGAGCATGGGAAGCTTGAAAAGCTGCATCAGCACGCAGGACAAAACCCCAAGAGACAGGCTGATGCACAGGAAGGTTGTGCCGTAAACACGCGCCTTTGCGTATTCCCCAGCGCCGATTGTGTTGCCGATTATCGCGGCGGCGGCGTTGGTCGCGCCTAAATTCAGGATCGTTACAAGCTGGCTGAATGCGCCCAAAATGCTGTTCGCGGCGACAAATTCCGTGCTTATGCGCCCCATGATCATCGCAAGCGTCGCGCTTCCCATGCCCCAAACCAGCTCGTTTATTATAACAGGCCCCGCGTTTTTCGCGAAATCCCGCATCAGCCCGACCTTGCGCAAGAACAGATACTTTAGCTTAAAGCGTACTTTTTGCTCCAGTTTTAACATATACACGCAAATTATCACAAGCTCTACAAGGCGGGCGGCGACGGTGGCTATCGCCGCGCCCTCAATTTCCAGCACGGGCGCGCCCAAATTCCCGAAAACCAAAACCCAGTTCAGGAAGATCTTCATGGAAAGCGACGATATATATACAACCAGCGCGATCCTAACCGCGCCCACAGAACGCAGCATGACCAGCGTTGTACTGCTGATGCCCATCATAAAATACGAAAACGCGATAATGCGCAAAAAGCGCGCGCCCTCCGCGATAACGCGCGGGTCTGTTGTGAACACCGCCATGACCTGCCTGCTAAGCAGCAGCGCGACGCAGGTGAAGATAAGCCCGCCGATCAGCAGCGCCCTGTACATTATCGCCATTACCCGATGTATGCTGTCCACGTCGCGCTTGCCCCAATACTGCGCGATCATAACGTTGGAGCCGCCGCCAACACCGAATGTGAACAGCATGAATATAAACCCAAGCTGGTTTGCCAGGGCCGCGGCGGACAGGTGTACTTCACTGAGGGAGCCGAGCATGACTGTATCGGAAATTGACATCCCGAAGCTGACCAGCATTGTCAGCCCGATCGGGACCGCGATGGTCAGGAGCTGGCGGTAAAAAGCCCTGTCGCTTGTTATGTATTTCATATGCCCTCCATAATACAGCACGTACAAAAGACAGTATAGCACAAAGCCGGCGTATGTGCTACAATAAATTCACATCGGCTTTGCACGCTGACCTGAAATACTTTGGCGTTTTCAACTTAACCCACTATATAACCGCAAGGGGGTTCCATATGACGGGACAACACAGACCGGACAGAATAGAAATACTCACCGAGCGGGGAAAGGACTGTGTCCGCAAGTATTCAGAAAGGGCAAGGAACGCCACCTTTCTTCCGCTTGTATCCATCCCGGCGGTGCATAGCTTGTGTGCCGCCATGCTCTCAGACTTGGACAAGATTTTCGGTACCCGCAAGGTGGAAAATGAGAAAGCAAGCAATATTGCGCTTGGTATCCTTGCCTCCCCGTTTATGCTCGTACCTCTGTGGGGGGCAATCCCGGCGATGGCGTACATTGAAACTGTAGGTGAGAGTTACATAAAAGCCCTTGTCAACCGTATGCACGCTACTTGAAAAAAACCTCGAAATACGCTATACTTTTCTATACTATAGAAAGGGACAGCTTATATGTATGATGTGCTGATAATAGGCGGCGGTGTGGCGGGATGCGCCATCGCGCGGGAAATTTCCCGCTATGATGCGCGGGTCTGCGTTTTAGAGCGCTGCCACGATATAGCAATGGGTACAACAAAAGCCAACAGCGCGGTTGTACACGCGGGATACGACGCTGTGCCTGGCACGCTCAAAGCGCAGCTGAATATCGCAGGGAACCGTATGTTCGCCGCGCTTTCCCGAGAGCTGGATTTCCCGTTTAAACAGATCGGCTCCCTTGTGCTGTGCTTTGATGAAAACGCCGTCCCCGAGCTGGAAAAACTGCGTGAACGCGGAAAAATAAACGGGGTTTCCGGGCTTGAAGTAATCGGCAGGGGACGTTTAGAGGAAATGGAGCCGAACATCGGCGACAGTGCCGTTGCCGCGCTTTGGGCGCCCACCGGCGGTATTGTCTGCCCGTATGAAATGACCTATGCGCTGGCTGAAAACGCCGCTGTAAACGGCGTGGAATTTCACACCGGGCGCGAAGTTATATCGGCGGCGCGTGACGGTGACGGTTTTGCCGTGGAAACCCCCGAAAAAACCTACCGCACAAAAATTATCGTGAATGCCGCTGGCGTATTCGCCAATGAAATCCACAATATGCTCAGTGAAAATAAGCTGCACATCATCCCGCGCTCCGGGCAGTATATACTTTTGGACAAGGCTGTCGGCGGGCTTGTCAGCCACACAATTTTCCAGCTGCCCGGTGAGATGGGCAAGGGGATTTTGGTAACGCCTACGGTGGACGGCAACCTGCTCCTCGGCCCCACTGCCGTCAATACCAATGACAAAAGCGATATTGCGACCCGCCGCGAGTATTACGATGAAATTATTGAAGCCGCGTCATTGAGCGTAAAATCACTGCCTTACCGCCAAATGATCACAGCTTTTACCGGACTGAGGGCGCACTGCACCGCCGGGGATTTTGTAATCGCGTTCGCGGAGGATGCCCCCGGGCTTTTAGATGTCGCCGGTATCGAATCCCCCGGGCTTACCGCCGCACCGGCGATCGGGCAAAAAGCCGCGGGGATGTTGCGGGAAAGATTTGGGTTTAGGGAAAAGGCGGATTTCAGCCCCGTCAGGAAAGCTGCCCCGAAATTCCGGGAGATGTCCATGAAGGAACGTCAAAACGCGATCGCGGCGGACCCGGCATACGGTAAAATTGTCTGCCGCTGTGAAGCTGTCAGCGAGGCAGAAATCATAGCCGCGATCCACAGCCCCGTAGGCGCGAAGGATCTTGACGGCATAAAACGCCGCACACGCGCCGGGATGGGTCGGTGCCAGGGGGGATTTTGTTCCCCGCAAGCGGCTGAGATACTTTCGCGGGAGCTGAACATACCGCTCACGGCGGTGACAAAATCCGGCCCGGGGTCGGAGATTTTAGCGTGCAGGATTAGAGGGTAGCTGCCGAAATTTTCAAAAATGATTGACAGCTCCCACTTCCTGTGATACAATGTTTTCGCTGATGTGTTTGCGCTGGTAGCTCAGTTGGATAGAGTGCTTGGCTACGAACCAAGAGGTCGGGGGTTCGAATCCCTTCCAGCGTGTTTACGGCAGTTACATTTTGCAAAAAAGAGCGGATGCCGAAAGGTATCCGCTCAGACTTTGCAGGCAAAGCAAAAAATTACAGTGTTCGTATAGCAATTTTAATCCAAAACGGTTTCCGTTTTGGATTGGCGGGCGTTGCCCGCATTGTCTGCCAAAGGCAGACAAATTGCAATGTAGCAAGATTCACACCGCCTTTGGCGGTGCGCGGCGTTCGCCGCGTATCGAAAACGGTTACACCGTTTTCGATTGAATCAGCTATAATTCCCCGAAGGCGAATTCATTTCGCCGAAGGTTTCCTTAACCCGCGCATCGGGCGCGGAACCGGGGGGAATATGGGGGGTATTGGAT
>WRLS01000136.1 GCA_009776345.1 Oscillospiraceae bacterium
AAATCCATATCAGCTATGATTTGATAGGATTCATCCCTTTGGATACGCTGATGAAACGGGAAACGGCATGACCATAAATCATGCCATTTCTCCCAAACTACACATTACTGTTTTACGTACACCGCCCCTAACCGGGGGATTTTAGCTAACCCTACTGAATCACAGGAAGCTCACCGACACACCAAAGCGCGCTGCGTTTTATAAGCACGGCGAAGCCTTCGTTTTCAAACGAAGCCGGCTCATGCCCCATCGAAAGATAGCACGACCTGCCCTTGCCATATCCGCGTACCCACGCCGCCGGGTATTTTTCGCCCTTGTAAACATAATCCATTAGGATGTTTACACGCGCATGGCTGTGTATCTCAAACATATACGGCTCCTCGTCAATTGAAAAGGGGCTTACAGCCTTCATGATCGGATGGCCGTTTGCGTAAACATATTCTAGCACCTCATGCGGCGGATGGCCTGTGAACGTAGCGCCGACAAGCTGCTCCAGCTCCGGGATATTACGCGCGATAATCCCATTGTGCAATGTAAGCAGCGCGCCGCCCGCCGCAACATAGCCCAGCAGCGCCCCTGCAAAATCAGAACCCGCACGTCTGCCCAGCGCATCGGCATAGTTAACAATAAGATCGTATTTTTGCATATCCTCCAGCTTCAGATATGGGTAATCCTCCGTCACTGTGACCTCAAAACCGTCGAGGATGCGCTTTATCTCATCGTCAACGCCGCGCAGTGGATGCCATGAGGAATTGCTGTAATCGCCTATTATCAGAACCTTTTTCATGCCTTGACCCTCCTAAATTTTTTAAAGTATAATGCCTCGTCTTTTCCTAAATCCTAAAACCTAAATCCTAAAACCTAAATCCTGCGAAGCCACGCTTCGCCGCTTACCATGGATGTTCCCTGCCCAGCGCGTCGCGGAATACCCAGCGCGCTTCGTCGTCGCGAAGTGGGTTCGCGCCCTCTGTCCCGCGCCGCCTGGTAAAATAGTTAAACGCGGATTCAGCGGCAAGCTCCGGTGCGATCTCCCGGTGCATTGGGTCAAAGACGCGCAGAGTGTAGCCGTCCGGTGTCAGCCTGTTGGCGATCATCTGGAAAAAGTTATGCATTGCGGCCTTGCTCAGCTTGTACGCATAACCGCCGATATCCCGCGTTTGATTTATGCTGGCTTCCTGTGATGTAAGGAAGCACACGCGCTTGCCTTCCCCGGCATCGATCAGATTTATAAAAGCCTCCAGCGATGCCATTGGCCACAGTACATTGGCCTCGTACACCTCGCGGATGATTTTTTCATCCAGCCCGTCAATCAGCGTAAAACGGTCCGCGCCGCTGCGCGTATCGCTGACATCAATGTACAAATCGATTTTCCCCGCCGCCTTTTCCAGGGCAGCACGCGCCTGTTCAAGGTCATCGGGAAGAAGCGTCACGCCTTCTGTTTCACGGCTGCCGATCGCGAATACCTGCAAGCCCTCGCGCACAAACACCTCGGCGAGCTTTTGGTCAAACATACCGGCTAAGCTTGTAATAAGTACAGTTTTCATTTACCGTCACCTCCTCAATAGGGCCATTCCTGGCTCAAGAAATCGTACAGTACAAGCCGCTGCTCGTCCCGTAGCGGCGTTTCAAAATACTTCGCGGCGTGTTCTGCGGTGAAATCCGGGTCGTATGCGCCATGCTCCGAGCGGGTGCCGTCCGGTTCTACCTTTTTCATCCAGCCGGGGTGATAAAGCCTGAATGTATAGCCCTGTGCGTAAAGCTGGTTGTGCATAAGGCGCACGCACATATTCATCGCGCTTTTGCTCATCGGGTATGGGAAACCGCCGCTCCTGCTGGTTTTCATCAGGTTTACGCAGGATACCTCGGACGATACAAAACACAGCCTGCGCATATCCGATTGTGCCAGCAGCGGCAGGAAATAATGGACCATGCGTGCCGGTCCCAGCGCGTTTACGGAAAAGCTGTTCCAAACCTGCTCCAGATCCATAGGCGGCTCGTACAGGCTGCAACTTACCCGCATCATCAGCGCGGCGTTGGAAATAAGCATATCCAGCGAACCGCCGGTTTCGGCAGCCACATAATCGCGGGCGGCCTCTATGCTTTCCCTGCTGTTAACGTCCAGGTTTACGATGTGCAGGTTCGGGTCTTTTTCGCGCAGGTCTTCTAACAGCGTGTACTCTTCAATAAACTTTCCCGCGAAAACCTTGTAGCCGCGCGCGAGGTACTCCTTGCTAAGGGAAAACCCAAGCCCCCTGTCCGCGCCTGTTATTATTACGCTTCTCATTCAGTCCCCTCCTTGTATCAAATAAAACTACATCATATATCATACCATAAATAGGCAAAAAAATAAATAGGCAGTTTTGAAAAATGCATAATTCATAATTGTAAAACCTGCCGCTTGTGAACACAAATAAATCCGGGCGGCGCAGCCGCCCGGATTCAGACTGCAGACAAAGAAAAAAATTGCGGTGTTCGTAATTCCCCGAAGGCGAATTCATTTCGCCGTAGGTTTCCTTAACCCGCGCAACGGGCGCGGAACCGGGGGGAATATGGGGGGTATTGGATACCCCCCCATAAAATCTTATGTGTAAAACAAGCTTTCAAACTGCGCTTTTTTTTCATACACATCCTGGACATGGCGCGATGTTACAATGCCCTGCTCGACCAGCCGCCGCATCCCGTTCTCACCGAATTGATATGCCATCAGCGCGTAATGCTCCCCGTATTTTGCGGTTAGGCGGCCCAGCATTGTAGTACCGGCTGTAATATTCTGCCATGGGTCCATCAGATCCGTTATCCCAAGCTCTTTTTCCAGCCAATCGCGGTTGACATCATTTATTTGCATAATGCCGCTGTCTTTGGTGCCGTTGCGGTTAGTATGGACTGCGCCGGTATTAAAGCGGCTTTCCCGCCACATCAGCGCAAGGACTGTTTCGTAACTTATGCCATGCTCCGCGCACAGCGAATAGGTAAACGCCTGAAGCTCGTAACTGAGGGGTATGCCCTCGCTGTAAATAAATTCTTCTGTTATGCGGGGCGGGTCGGTAACTATTGCCGGGGTAATGGTTACTGCCGCCTGTACATCTTCCTCTTCTTCTTCATCAGCTTTTTCATAGGCTGCCGCGGAAATTTCTGTGATAACAGAAGGCTGCGGCTCTTCGGGCGGCGCGGGCTGCTCTTTGACCGGGACGATTATCCGCGGCTCCTCGGCCATTACGCGGGATGTGATAAGGTCGGAATGTACCTGCGGGAATACGCGGCCAAGCTGCGCGAGCTGTTCATCGCTGTAATAATTCGCGAGCGTGCCGCCCATGGCGGTGAGCGCGAACACCAGCACCCCGGTAAACACTACGAATTTTCTGGCAAGCACATTGCCCCGCATATATATGTGCGCATTGCGGAGAAGCTGCTTTCGCGGCCGGGTACCGTGGCTCGCATACGCGGTTTTTAACATATTATCACCTTTCTGCCTGCCCCTTCACGATACAGTATATCGGCTGTCACCCAAAAAGTTTACAAATGTATTTACCGCACAGCAGATATACGGGGCTTTTGTGTTGTCCACATTGTATACCCGCCGTGCTGATTATTATGCCGAATCATGCAGATAGAAATTAGAAAATAGGAATTAGGAATTAGTAAGGGACAAAATTTCCGTAAAATCCGTGCAGCTTTCGGACTGCGCAATTTCTACGCCCGCCAACATCCCCCGCAGGCGTTTCGCCAGCACGGGGATTATTACATTTTCCGTATGAAAATGCCCCGCCTCAATATAACAGATACCCAAACGCGCGGCATCCAGCCATATACGGTGCTTGGATTCGCCTGTGAGAAACGCGTCCGCGGTCCCCGGAAGCGCGTAAAGCTGCTCCGCCCCGCTTCCGCCGCAGACCGCAACGGTACGGATTGGCTTTCCGGGGTCGTTATATCTTGCTCCCGGTGCGCTTAGTTTTTCTGCCGCCAGCTTCGCGAATCCCCGTGGGGACAGAGGTTTTCCCAATTCGCCCAGCCTTACCAAATCATTCCCGGGCAGCGGCCTTATATCCGCAAGCCCCAAAACCGCCACCAGCGTATCATTGACGCCGCCGCCTGTTTTGTCCAAATTCGTGTGCGCGCAAATTACACTGATCCCCGCGCGGATAAGCTTATAAACAACACTGCCCCCGCTTATGGATTTCAGCGATGGATAAATTATCGGATGGTGCGTTACAATCAACTCCGCGCCGATATCGGCGGCCTCATCGGCGACAGGGCCTGTTACATCAAGCGCGGTGAGGACCTTCGTCACAGGCGCATCCCCGCTGCCCAACAGCAGGCCGGTATTATCCCACGGCTCCGCCAGCTCAAACGGCGCGATTTCATTTACCGCGTCCAGTACATCCCGTACATTCACCCAATCCCCTCCATTATCTCATTAGCCAAATCGTAATAAAAATCGGCTTCTTCTGTGCGGTTGGCACCTGCCAATCCCGCCGCGCGCCTTTTCGCGCGGCTTGCGGCACGGAGAAGGTATCGGCGCGATGCTTCCGAAGGCTCAAGCAGGCCTGTCCACGCGAAAAGCCCGCTGATTTCCCGCGCATCGCCCGTATATCCCGCGCGCATTACCGTATACACATACCGCCCGGAAACCACCGCTTTTTCCTCAAAAACAGCAAACCCTTCCCGATAGAGGAAATACCGTAGGCGCTCCGGTCTTGTCATCGGCTGTAGTATAAAACTCAGCCCCGCGCATTTTGCCCAAGGCGCGCCCGCAATTATTGAGCAGATTAGGTCCCCGCCCATGCCCAGTATCAAAAAATCCCCGATGCCTTTAGCTTCAAGCCCGGAAAGCCCGTCTGTGAGTATTGTTTTGATTTTGCCCGAAAGCCCCCGCCGCGCGATTTCCGCTTCTGCGGTACGCAGCGGCAAAGCGTTCGCGTCACAAGCAAAGCCCCGGGGGCATTTCCCCGAGGCGACCAAATAGCTGATCAAATGCCCATGCCCTGTCCCGATGTCTGCGGCAACACAGCCGGGGCGCACCATCTCGGCGGCGGCCCCAAGCCGCGGATCTAAAAGCGGAACGCTATGCCGATTTCTCATTGAGCTTTTCGAGCAGATCGTCGCAATCCACGCCATGCGCCATGCACGCCTGCTCCACCGTTTCGCTGCGCGCAACGGGGCAGCCCAGGCAGTGCATCCCCACAGACAGGAAAACCGGCGCTAAATCGCGGTCATGGCTTAGGATATCGCCGATAATGGTATTTCGCTCTATTTTCATATTAAACTTCCCTCCAATAATAGCTACAGGGTATATTATAACTGTTCAATTGCAAAACGTCAAGCGTTTTGCATACGCGGCGCGGGCTTCGCCAGGATTCAGGTTTTAGGACCCGGGATTGAGGAAGGGCAGAAGCTTGTAGGGTCGGGGTTATCCCGCCCGAAATTCCCCTCCTTGGAGGGGTGGCGCGAAGCGCCGGGGTGGTTTTTAACTCGATTTCATCTACAGTTATTTTTCACCGCTCAAGCCGCGGGGGCTGTTACTTTGCAACGCGGCAAAGTAACCAAAACGCGCCGGGGAGACCCCGGACCCA
>WRLS01000137.1 GCA_009776345.1 Oscillospiraceae bacterium
CAGCATGAAATAAAACACGACGATGATCAATAAAAACGGCATGAACTGCATGAGTAGTACCATTGGTCCGGCGCCGTCGGCTTCCGCTGCCAGGATAAGCTGCTGCATTTTGTTTTCTCCTTAACAGATTTTTGTTATCTTTTCATCAGCGCCCTGTCGGTGATGATGATATCGCCCGACACTGATGTATTGAAACGCACATAGCCGTTTGCGTCCACCCGGTAATCCACATTGCGCATCAGCCTTTGCTGGTTGGCTTCCCTGTCATAAGAATAGAACACCAGCGCGTCTTTGTTCAAATCCGGGTTTAGCTTGGCGGATATTGCCACGCGCATACCAAACCCGCCCTTTTGACCGAAACTGATCACAGAAAAACGGTTTCTGTACCACCTGCCGTAAAAATCAGCGACTGCTTTTGCGCTTGCCCCCTCGGTAGTGGCGGACAGGTCCAAGCCTGTTGTAGCATTGGCGGGGTCAAACGCGATGCGCACGTCCACAGCCCTGCCGATTGTGCTGTCGGCGTTTACCCTAAGCTGGGTGCGCCCGGCTTCTGTTACCATTGCGCGCATAGTGGAAAGTGTAAGCTCGGTGGCATTTTGCAATCTTACTACACCGCCGGAGCGCGCGGCCTGCCTTGCCAGCTCTACAGCCTGCGCGCGGTTGACCGGCGAGGATCCTGCCGCTGCGGACGAAGAAGAGGATGAGCTGCTGCTTGCGGCGGTACCTGTGCCTGTATCGGCGGCGGTGCCGATGCGGTTCATATAGGTGCCGCGGAATGTCCTGCTCGTGCCGTCGATCCTCTGGCTCCTGCTGCGCCTGCCGTTATCGTCCTCCAGCCTTTCCCACAATGAAACCGAGAAGCTGAACGGCGTTGGCGTATCATTTGTAAAACCGGCGTCGAATTCAATGATGAGGTTTGTGCCGCTGATATACACCGACCTGAGAAGCTCCGTTGTAACCCCGCTATAGATTACATCCGCATAGATCCCGTCATCCTTGATTTGTTCGCGGCTATAGTCCAGCTCGAAACGCAGGGTGTTGTAGTCGGAGGTCACGTCGCGCCTGAGGTCTACCGAGTTTGGCAGGTCGTGGTAGCTTCTGTAATCCCAATAGTCTGTGCTTGCCGCCGCGGAAAGCGCGATTGAAACAACCAGCGCCGCCACGAGAATAAAAGAGCAAAGTTTATGATACAGTCTGCACATATTTTAGTCCCCTTTCGGTTTATGTTTTTTATTATACAGAATGTTTTAGATAAATGCAAGGTTATATTCTCTTCCCTAGCCTCACCGCCATTTCATCCCTAAACGCGCCGAATGTCCCCGATTCGATTTCTGCGCGTATCCTTTCCATCAGCGTGTTATAAAAATACATATTGTGCGCCACTGCCAGACGGTAGCCCAAAATCTCCCCCGCTTTGAGCAGATGCCGCAGATACGCGCGGGAATGGCTTTTACACACAAAACAGCCGCAGTTAGGGTCGATGGGAAGCGGGTCGCGCGTATATTTTTCGTTTTGTATAATCCGTATGCCGTCCCATGTAAAAAGCGTGCCGTGGCGGGCGTTGCGGCTGGGCATAACACAGTCGAACATATCTATCCCGCGCCAAACAGCCTCGATTATATTCACCGGCGTACCTACGCCCATAAGATAGCGCGGCTTATTTTCCGGCATATGCGGCTCTGCAATATCGATGACGCGGTACATTTCCTCCGGCGTTTCGCCCACCGCAAGCCCGCCTATTGCATATCCCGGCAAATCAAGCCCCGCGATTTCCTTCATATGGCGTATGCGCAAATCTTCATAGGTAGACCCTTGGTTGATGCCGAAAAGCATCTGCGCGGGGTTTAGCGTGCCTTCAAGTGAATTAAGGCGCGCAAGCTCTTCTTTGCAGCGGATAAGCCAGCGGGTTGTGCGGGCGATGGATTTTTCGGTGTAATCATATGCGGCGGGGTTTTCGATACATTCATCGAACGCCATGGCAATAGTGGAGCCGAGGTTTGACTGTATCCTCATGCTCTCCTCCGGCCCCATGAAAATTTTCCTGCCGTCTATGTGCGATCGGAATGTCACGCCGCGCTCCTCGATTTTGCGCAGCTTCGCGAGCGAAAAAACTTGAAACCCGCCGCTGTCTGTGAGTATCGGCCCATCCCGGCCCATAAACCCGTGCAGCCCGCCAAGCCCGCGGATAATCTCATCGCCCGGCCTTATGTGCAGGTGATAGGTATTGCAAAGCCCGACTTGGCAGTGTAGGCTTTCTAAATCGGAGGATGAAATGCCGCCCTTAACCGCGGCGGAGGTTGCGACATTCATAAAAACCGGGAGCTGTATATCCCCGTGTACAGTGGACAGGACCGAACGCCGCGCGCGTGCTTCCCGGGCGGTTACGATAAACATTTGCATACTCCTTTTTAGCCGAAACAGTCGCTTTTCCCCGTTTCATGCGTTTGGGCACATTTCGCGCCCCGTCCCCCCATACAATTGCAGTATAGCTGTATTTAGGGGGATATCGGATGAAAAAACTGATTTATTTTTTGGCGGCGCTTATTTCGTTTACGTTTTTCTCGGTGCGCGGCTGGGCGGCGCCGGTTACCGCGCAGGAGCAGCCGCCAAACCCGCCAAACCCGGCAGCGGCGGCAGCGGCATTTCTTGACGGGATAAAAGC
This sequence comes from Oscillospiraceae bacterium, assembly GCA_009776345.1. Classification (GTDB taxonomy): domain Bacteria; phylum Bacillota; class Clostridia; order Oscillospirales; family Ruminococcaceae; genus WRAV01. The sequence goes on from WRLS01000137.1 coordinate 2,663, forward strand.
TTGGGACGGCGCGTTTGCCAATTCACTGAGCGAAACGCTTTTCACTGACGGAAGCGGCGCCGATGCCATATTGGCGGTTGCCATGGTACCGATTTTAGACAAGCTGGATTACCGTGTAGGCAACGCAAAAACCGAAGGGCTGACCGCAGAAGTGGATCTGACGATAACGGCGGCGGACGTCAAGGACGCTGTGCGGGACTTAGTTGTGGAAGCGGCGGGGCTTATGGCGCTGCGGCATTTTACCGGGCTTCCGATTGATGTGGAAAAATACGCCCTAAATAGGCTGGCTGATATTTTACGGGAAGACAACTTGCTTACCGTCAGCACAAACTGCACCATGTATTTGATTATGGGCGGGGACGGCGAATGGAAGATAGACCTTTCCGACGCGCGCAACCTGACCGTGCTGAACGCGGCAGGCGGCGGGATATTACCGAACAGCGAGCTGGAGAAGCTGATCACCGCGATGGACACAATTTCTTCGTAACCTCCCCGCCCAGCACTACCGCAAGCACAAACGCACAGCTTACGGCAAACTGCGCGGCGCTCAGCGCTACAGTTGAGAACAGCGACCCCAGCGGCGGTATATATATTACCGCAAGCAGTATTACCATCGAAAGCAGCATTGAAATATTAAGGAACCTGTTCTCCCAAAGCTTTTGCGTCAACCCGATAAACGCCTCAGTCCTTGCGGGATAGGCGGTCAGCAGCTCGCTTGCCACCAGCGTGAAAAAGCACATACTGATAGCTGTTTCATACCCGAAATTATACAGCCCATATAAAAACACGCCCAATGTCCCCGCGCTCAGCAGCAAAGCCCTGATAATAACCGTGCCCTTCATGCTTTTGTTGATAATCGGCTCACGGGGGTCCCGCGGGCGTTTTTTCATGACGCCCGGCTCCTGCTTTTCCATTCCGAGCGCGAAGGCGGGGAACGCGTCTGTCAGAAGGTTCACAAACAAAAGCTGTGTTGCAACGAGCGGTACGGGCAGGCCGAATACGATTGCCAGTAAAATAATCAAAATCTCGCCGATATTGCAGGACAGCAGGTAGCCCGTGACCTTTCTGATATTGCCGTACACCGTGCGCCCCTGCTCAACGGCGGATACTATGCTTACAAAATTATCGTCCGTTAAAATCATATCCGCCGCTTCTTTGGATACATCCGTGCCGGTAATCCCCATTGCGATGCCGATATCCGCTTTTTTCAGCGAAGGCGCGTCATTTACGCCGTCCCCGGTCATCGCGACGATGTTGTTGTTTTCTTTTATTGCAGAAACTATGCGCACCTTATGCTCGGGCGAAACCCTGGCAAAAACATTTACCGTTTTTACTTTTTCGCGCAGCTGCTCATCGCTGAGGCTGTTCAGCTCATGCCCGTCCAGGGCTTCGCCGCCGCCGTCCGCAATCCCCAGCTCCCGCGCTATGGCAACAGCGGTAATTTTATGGTCGCCGGTTATCATTTTTACGTTGATCCCCGCATCGCGGCACTGCTCTACAGACTGCCTTACCTCCTCGCGCGGCGGGTCGATCATGCACATCATGCCCACATAGGTCAAATTTTCTTCTGCAAGGTCCGGCGCGCCCCCGCCTTCGCAGTCTTTATACGCAAAGCCCAAAACACGCAGCGCCTGTGCCGCGAACAGCTCATTTTGCCGGATGAGCCGCCCGCGGATTTCCGGGGTCATCGGGACAGCCTCGCCATCTTGGTATACATAGGCACAGCGGCTTATTACCGCGTCGGGCGCGCCTTTTGTATGCATGACTGTTTTGCCCTCTTTTATATTATAGACAGACATCAGCTTTCTGTCTGAATCAAACGGTATCTCCTGAATACGGCTGTAGCGGGAATCTAAAGATGCCTTGTCAACGCCCAGCTTCGCGCCGAAAACCAGCATCGCCGCCTCTGTCGGGTCGCCGATAATTGAGGCATTTTGCCTGTCATAGACAGCATCGTTGCACAGCGCGGCGATTTCTGCCATCAGGGGGATGTTCCCGGATATTTGCCCGGTATCTGCGGGGACAACACTGCCCTGTGCGCTGTAGCCCGTACCGGTGACATCGTAAATGTTCCCGGTATCGAACACTTTTACAACAGTCATCTTGTTTTGGGTCAGCGTGCCTGTTTTGTCCGAGCATATAACCGTTGTACTGCCGAGCGTTTCCACCGCCCGCAGTTTTTTTACTATTACATTGGAGCGCACCATTTTCTGCACGCCGATCGCCAGTATCACCGTAGCGACGATCGCAATGCCCTCCGGCACAGCGGCGACAGCCAGCGAAACCGACACCATCAGCATCTCCAAAACATCGCGGTGGTCCCCGATTTGCAGTATATTATACAGGAATGCTATGCCGAATACCAGCGCGCAGGTTATTACACAAATGATGCCAAGTGTCTTGGCCATGGTGTTGAGCTTGTCCTGCAAGGGGGTCCCGGGGTCTTCGGTTTCGCCCAGTATGGACGCGATCTTGCCCATCTCCGTGTCCATTCCGGTGGCGCAGACTACGCCTGTCCCCCTGCCGTATGTGACGACCGTGCCCATTGACGCCAGGTTAATCCTGTCGCCCAATCCCGCTTTGCCCTCTATAACGGCGTTGGCGTCCTTTTGGACAGGCATGGATTCGCCGGTCAATGCGGCTTCGTCGATTTTCAGGTTCATGCTCTGCACAATCCTGACATCGGCGGGGACATAATCCCCCGCGTCCAGCACGACGATATCGCCCACGGCTACCAGCTCGGACGCTATTTTTTCGATTTTCCCGTCCCGCCGGACCTTCGCCATTGGGCTTGACATACTTTTTAGCTCACCGAGCGCGTTATCGGCCTTGTTTTCCTGCAATATGCCTATCACCATATTGACGATCAATATGCCGATGATGA
>WRLS01000138.1 GCA_009776345.1 Oscillospiraceae bacterium
CAGGATGCCTGACGGCACGCAGCTAAACTATAAGACTACATATTACCGCTACGCCGTGATGGGCAAGCTCGTAGACCCCGACCAGCCTTTAAAGCTTGAAGCCGACTTCACGCTGAACCCGAACCCCATCATCGACCCCGACGGCCCGATGGCTTCAGCATAACAAAAGCTGCATAATTCTTTTGAGTGGGTATTGGGTACCCCCTCAATACTCCCCCGGTTCCGCGCTACCGGCGCGGGTTAAGGTGCCCTTCGGCGAAATGAATTCGCCTGCGGGGAATTACGGATATGATTATTGATAGCCTTGTCTGCACTATGACGCGCCCCCGGTTTTCGGGGGCGCGTCATAGTGCATTTAAATCTACTTATATTTTATAGTCTTTATGCGCCAAAAGCTTTATGCTTTTCGTAACGCAAACCCCGGCGCAATGTCCGCAGCCAGTACATTTTTCATAATCGATTACCGCGAGGTTGTTCTCTACCGCAATGGCGCCCGCCTCACATTCGCGCACGCATTTCTTACAGCCGATGCACCCGCTTGAACATTTCTTTCTTACAACCGCACCCTTTTCCATGTTTTTGCACAACACGGCGACAGCTATGGATTCATCATCCACGGTGATTAGATTATTCGGGCATGCTTTCACGCAAAGGCCGCACCCTGTGCAAAGCCCGGGGATAACCCGCGCAAGCTTGTTTTCCATGCAGATGGCGCCGCCCGGGCAAGCTGCTTGACAGTCGCCATAGCCAAGGCACCCAAATGCGCACATGCCTTCGCCGCCGAAAAGCTGCTTTGCGGCCATGCATGTTTCGATTCCTTTATAATCCATCTTTTTTTTCTGTTGCAAATCCCCGCCGCCACAGCGGACGACCGCCGTCTTAACCGCCGGGTCACCGGCGTCAACGCCTAGGATACCGCTTAGCTGCTCTAAAACCGCGGCTCCGCCCGGAGCGCAAAGGTTTGTCTTAACATCGCCGCCTGAAATTAAGGCAGCGGCGTAGCCGTCGCATCCGGGAAACCCGCAGGCGCCGCAATTTGTCCCGGGCAGGCACTCCCGGATTTTCACCATGCGCTCATCGGATTTGACTGCCATGAATTTTGACGCCGCGCAAAGTATAACGGCGCAAACCGCGCTGATTGCCGTCACCGAAACGACCGCTATGATAATCGTATCCATAATGTATCCACCTCTTTTACCCGAACATGTTTTCAATTACGCCTGCAAATCCAAAAAACGAAAGAGAAAGTATCGCCGCCGACATCATCGTGAGCGGAATCCCTTTAAAAGACTCCGGCGGGTCCGTATTTTCGGTATACTCGCGTATACCTGAAAAAATCACCATCGCAAGTAAAAACCCGAGCCCCGCGCCAAGCGCGTTTACCATTGACTGCATGAACGTGTAGTTTTCCTTGATGTTAAGAATCACAGCCGCCAGCACGGCGCAGTTTGTCGTAATCAGCGGCAGAAAAACCCCAAGGGAATTATAAAGCGCCGGGATATATTTTTTTGTGGCGATTTCCACAAACTGCACAAGCGATGCGATAATCAGTATAAATACAATGATTTGCAAAAAGCCGAGGCTATATCTATCAAGCAGGAATACCTGTATCGGCCAGGTGACGGCTGTCGCAAGTAGCATAACGAATATTACCGCAACGCTCATGCCTGTCGCGCTTTTCGTTTCTTTCGATACGCCAAGGAACGGGCATATGCCGAGAAACTGGCTTAAAACGTAGTTGTTGACGAGCGCCGCGCTCATCATAATGATAATCATTGCCTTAAAATCCATTATGCGGCGCCTCCTTTTTGGCAGTTAGCGGCAGACGGGCAGCCTGCGCAGCCAAATTCTTTTTTCTTTATGGCTTTGCCCTTTGATACCTTGTTCACAATCGCGATGAGAATCCCGAATATTACAAAGCCACCGGGCGCCATCGTAAAAATCGAAATATTGTCGTCAGCAAGGACAGGCAGCGGTATACCGAACCATGTACCGCTTCCCAGTATTTCGCGTATCGAGGCCATAGCGAGCATTGCGAGGGTAAAGCCCGCACCCATTCCCAGCGCGTCTATGGCGGAATCAGCAACCGTATTCTTTTTCGCGAAAATCTCCGCCCTGAACAAGATGATGCAGTTTGTCGTAATCAGCGGCAGGAAAATCCCCAGCGACAGGTACAGGGGGTACGCATACGCCTCCGTAACCATCTGGGCAAGTGTCACGAACCCGGCGACTAAAACGATATAGCACGGTATGCGTACCTTGTCCGGGATTACGTTGCGAAGAAGCGCGACGGCGATGTTTGCGCCAAGCAGTACAAACGTAGTCGCAAGCCCCATCCCGATCGCGTTTGCAGCCTGGGTTGACACAGCGAGCACGGGACATATCCCAAGCAGGGAAACCAAGACCGGGTTTTCTTTTACAAGCCCGTTAGTCAGTGTCGAAAGCCTGTTCATCACTGCATCCCCCTTACAATCTCAAATGCCGCGAAAGCGTCCCGGACAGCGCCCATATACGCGTTTGACGTAATCGTCGCGCCCGTGACCGCGTCTATGCCCTCAAGGCTTTTATCCTTGCCGGTATACTCGCCCTCCATTTCAAAAACCGGCGTGGAAAGCCCCCTTGTCTCCATTTCAGCAAGCGTCATGGTTTTGATTATCCTGCCGTCAGGGCCGATGCCGCACATGATTACGATGTTGCCTCCATAGCCTTTGGCTGTAACAATAAAGATATATCCCGCATTATTTGCCGCCTCAAAGGCTTCGGTAATGGTATTGGGAAAGCCCTCCGCATAAATTGGCATAAACTCCCCGGCATTCGGCATGATTTCCTTTCGGGCCTCTTCCGCCCGTATTGCGGACGCCTCATCTATGACAGGGCGCGTCACCATGTCGCTTATGGAGAGCACTCCCGTTACGAACAGGCAGATGAGCGACAGGACAAATATCGGCGCTAAAGCTTCTTTTTTCAAGATTTCGCACCTCCAAGCGCCTTTGTCATCGTGAGCCTGTTGATATGCGGAACTACCATATTCATGAGAAGAATCGCGAAAGACACGCCCTCGGGGTAGCTTCCAAAGAGCCTGATGAGCACCGTAAATACTCCGCAGCCTATGCCGAATATGATACGCCCCTTACTTGTCTGAGGCGTCGTGGGGTAGTCTGTCGCCATGAAAATCGCACCTATGAACAAGCCGCCGGCGAACAGGTGGTACATCGGCTGCGCCCCGGCGATTGCCGTCAGTAGAAAGACCGTCGCGATAAACGCGACAGGCGTATGCCATGTGATAACGCGGCGGATGAGCAGGTATACGCCGCCGGTTAAAAGCGCAAGCGCGCTTGTTTCGCCAAGGCAGCCGCCGCGTGTGCCGATGAACATGTTGAGCATTTCGGGCAGCGCTTCAAGCTCTCCCCTTTTCATGAGCGCAAGGGGCGTTGCGGCGGTAACGCTGTCCGGTATCTGTACCCATGTCGTCATCGTGATGGGAAACGCAATGAACATCACAATTCGGGCGGTTATGGCGGGGTTTGCGAAATTTTTGCCGATTCCGCCGAAAAGCTGCTTTACAAATACAATCGCAACTGCGCTTCCAAATACCGCCTGCCATAACGGGATTCCCACAGGCAGGTTAAACGCAAGCAATATGCCTGTGATGCAAGCGGATAAATCCTTGACGGTAACCGTCCTTTTCATGGCTTTCTGAAAAGCCCACTCGCAAAATACGCAAGTTATAACGCATACCCCTGTGACAACCGCGGCGCGGGGGCCGAATATCCAAACCGATGCGATAAATGCCGGAATCAGCGCAATGATCACGTCAAGCATGATGCGGTTTGTCGTAATCTTGTCCTTTATGTGGGGAGCGTATGATACGATCATATTGTTCATGGCTGCCCGGCCTCCCACAGTATATTTTTTGACAGCGCCATAACCTGTGAAAGCGGGCGCTTCGCAGGGCATAGATACGCGCAGCAGGCGCATTCGGCGCACATGTTTACTTTATACGCTTTTAGCTGTTCGACCTTTTTCAACAAAAACGCTTCCTCAATATGAGACGGCATCAGACCCATGGGGCATTTCGCGATGCACCGGCCGCATTTGATGCAATTAGACGGCTCTGACAATACGGATTCTTTCGCCGAAAAAGCAAGAACCGCGTTTGTGACTTTTACAATAGGCACGTCCAAATTCGGGACAGCCGTGCCCATCATCGGGCCGCCAAGTATAATCTTTTTCACGTCGTCTTTTAAGCCGCCGCAAAAGTCAAGCAGCTCGCGGATTGGCGTACCTATCGGCGCTATGACGTTTTTCGGGTTCTTTACCGCCGAACCGTCCACGGTCACGCATCTTGAGACAAGGGGCATACCCGTCTTTATGTATTTAGCGATGACCGCCACTGTCGTGCAGTTGATGACGATGCATCCGACGTCCGTAAGGCGTCCGCCTTCAGGGACTATCCGGCCCGTGATGTTGTAGACAAGCACTTTCCTTTCGCCTTGCGGGTACATGGACGGAAGCGCGCGAACCTCCATGCCTGAAACACCCGCGGATAGCCCGCGCATTTTTTTTATAGCCTCCGGCTTGTTGTCCTCAATGCAGATGACGATTTTTTCAGGCCTTATGTATTCCTTTAAGAGTAACGCGCCTTGCCATACATATTCCGCTTCATCAACCATTGTCCGCGTGTCTGATGTAATATACGGCTCGCATTCCGCGCCGTTTATCAGTATGTAGTCGAGCTTGACGCCATCCTTCAGCGTAAGCTTCGGAGCCGTCGGGTATCCGGCTCCGCCAAGCCCGACCACGCCGCTGTCTTGCACGGCTTTTAGAAATTCCTGCGTGTTGGTGACGTTTACAGGGGCAATATCCTCATGAACCGTTTGTTCGCCATCCGGGGCGATTGTGATTGAAACGGCCTTTTGCCCGGTAAGCCCGTCGATATCATTTATGCTTTTTATTTTACCGGAGACGCTTGCGTGAACCGGCGAGGAGACGCGTCCGCCGGCTTCACCGATCAATTGCCCGGCCTTTACGCTGTCGCCCGGGCCTACAACAGGCCTTGCAGGCGCTCCCCCGTGCATTTTCATCGGCAGCGTTACTTCTGCCGGAACCGGAATCATATCAGGCGGATTAAGCGCCGTATTTTTAAAATGAGGCACCGGCAGCCCGGGTATTCTTCTCACTTGTAACATCCCCTTACCTTATATTAAAGCGGTATATTCCAGGGGCGTAAAATATCGGGAACCCCTCCAGTTTTTTAGTATACATAAAAACCGCCGTATACGCAAATTAGTTTATATTTTAACAAAAACAGTTAACAAAAATAATGCTATTGTAACATATATGTTTTTTTAGTATAATGTAAAGTATCCGCACGGTTATCACATCCTGCGTTTAAATGGCAAAATATTATTTTTAGAGTAAAGAGTAAAATTTATTGGCGGTGTTTACACGTGAGGCTTATAAAAACTAAAGATGCTGTGGGACAAGTACTGATCCACGATATAACGCAGATTATCAGGGGTGTTACGA